>CALCFH010000468.1 GCA_937900215.1 uncultured Cryomorphaceae bacterium | reverse complement strand
GCAAAACATTTTGTATGAGGTAGTTATTGCTGAATCCGTATACTCAGAGGCTTGTTTTTATCGTATGGGAATTTCAACTTTGTAGGAGAAAAGATATCCCCCATGTTTCAGTTAAATACGTCAATATATAAAACGATGGTTCATTCCAATTCAATCCTGCTGAGCTTGCATGCAGACTCTCTGAATATTCAGAATGCAACTAGGCTCGCCTTGCGAAATGAAAAATTAATAAAGCAGATGGAATAGGCTCTAAAGAATAGACTGTCTCATTTCGATGCTTTACGCTTAATTACAGGAGTATTCAAACAAGACCACTCCGTCGGTTGCAGCCCGTTTAGTCGGCCTCATTCCTTCCATCTTTGCCTACTCTGTATTCACCTCTCTTAGAACAGGAGACTTTTTTCCGCAGTACACATTTGAAACCAAGGCCATAGGCAAAGGGAGTGGGTAGAAATAAAAAAGCTTCCAAACCCATGTATAAACGGGCTTGAAAGCTTTAGTACACTAAACGTCTTTCTCTTAACTACCGCAAGCTTCGCAATCGTCTGGATTGTCAATGGAGCAAGCCAAAGCCTCCGCTTCGGTATACTGCTTGCGCACGGCTTCAGCCATGGTTTTGGCATTCATCTCTGCGGCTCCTTTCTCAAAGCTGGCTGCCGATGCTTTCAGTGCTTCTGACGATACTGCACTGCTTTCTTCTGTGCCCTCTTTGCTTCCAACCACTACTGGAGTTACCTGCGATTTCGACTGCTTTTCTACTGTGAACTTAATGGCGTCTGTTGCGCTCTTGGTTCTCAGATAATACATTCCTGTCTTCAATCCGGCCTCCCAAGCGTACATATGCATGCTGGTAAGCTTGCCCATATTGGGCGCTTCAACAAATAGGTTCATAGACTGCGACTGATCTACAAACACTCCCCTATCGGCGGCCATGTCTATAATGTCCTTCATGCTCATCTCCCAAACCGTTTTGTACAGTTCTTTGATGTTCTGAGGGATGATGTCTATGTTTTGGACCGATCCATTGTTCCGAACGATGTCGTTTTTCAATCCATCATTCCACAATCCTAGATTCACAAGATCTAGCAACAAATGCTTGTTCACCACCACAAACTCGCCGCTCAATACCTTGCGGGTGTAGATGTTGGATGTGTAGGGCTCAAAACACTCATTGTTTCCAAGAATCTGAGAGGTAGAAGCCGTTGGCATAGGAGCCAACAACAAAGAGTTGCGCACTCCGTGTTCCATTACTTCTTTGCGAAGGGCATTCCAATCCCATCTTCCACTGAAATCCTTGGAATCTACGCCCCATAAATCGAACTGGAACTTACCTTCTGAAATCGGACTACCGGGGAAGGTCTCGTAAGGTCCGTCTACTTTGGCTTCTTCTACCGAAGCGGTAACTGCAGCGAAATAGATAGTCTCAAAAATGTCTTTGTTCAATTGCTTCGCCTCTGGAGAAGTGAAGGGATAGCGAAGTTTTATAAATGCATCGGCCAATCCTTGCACACCCAGTCCAATAGGGCGATGACGCATATTCGACTTGCGGGCTTCCTTAACCGGATAGTAGTTGCGATCGATAATGCGATTGAGGTTGCGCGTTGCCTTCTTGGTTACTTCAAAGAGGCGGATGTGATCAAACTTTCCGTCTTCAATAAACATTGGAAGTGCAATAGATGCTAGGTTACACACGGCTACCTCATCGGGAGCAGAGTATTCCATAATCTCAGTGCAGAGGTTCGAAGAACGAATAACCCCAAGGTTTTTCTGATTGCTCTTTTCATTGGCCGCATCCTTATACAACATATACGGAGTGCCGGTTTCTATCTGAGATTCCATGATCTTAAGCCAAAGGTCGCGGGCTTTAATCACCTTGCGGCCTTTTTTCTCTGCCTCATACTTAGTGTAAAGGGCATTGAAAGTGGCACCATAGGTGTCGTGCAAACCCGGACACTCATTCGGACACATAAGGGTCCAGTCGCCATTGTCGCGCACGCGCTCCATAAACAAATCTGGAATCCAAAGGGCGTAAAACAAATCGCGGGCGCGCATTTCCTCCTTGCCGTGGTTCTTTTTCAAATCCAAGAAGTCGTTGATATCGGCATGCCAAGGCTCAATATACATGGCAAAACTGCCCTTGCGCTTTCCTCCTCCTTGATCTACATAGCGAGCGGTATCGTTGAATACACGAAGCATAGGAACAATTCCATTAGAGGTTCCGTTGGTTCCTCTGATGTATGAACCTGTGGCGCGTACGTTGTGAATGCTCAGACCAATTCCGCCCGCCGACTGAGAAATCTTCGAACACTGCTTAAGTGTATCGTAGATGCCATCAATGCTGTCGTCTTTCATAGTAATCAAGAAGCAGCTCGACATTTGTGGCTTGGGCGTTCCAGCGTTGAAGAGCGTAGGCGTGGCATGTGTAAAGTAGCGCTTAGACATGAGGTCGTAGGTCTCAATGGCGCCTTCAATATCGTCTTTGTGAATTCCAATGGCCACACGCATAAGCATCTGCTGCGGACGCTCGGCAATCTTGCCGTTCATGCGCAAGAGGTAAGAGCGCTCTAGGGTTTTAAATCCGAAATAATCGTATCCGAAATCTCTATCGTAAATAATGGTGCTATCCAACAAAGGCGCATTGGCCTCAATCACCTCCATTACATCGTCTGCAATAAGCGGAGAGTGTAAATCAGTTTTGGGATTAACATACTGCTGCAAAGCACGCATGGTTTCAGAGAAAGACTTCTCAGTGTTCTTGTGCAGATTGGATACCGCGATGCGGGCCGCCAACTGAGCATAATCTGGGTGGCGGGTAGTGAGCGAAGCCGAAACCTCCGCTGCCAGGCTATCTAGTTCAGAGGTAGTAACCCCAGAATAGATGCCCTCAATCACCTTCATGGCCACGGCGGTAGGATCTACCATTTCGCTTAAACCATAGCAAAGCTTCTGTATGCGAGCGGTAATCTTATCGAATTTTACGGCCTCTTTTCTACCGTCGCGCTTAATAACGTGCATTGACATATTCTTTCTATTTACTGCTTAAAAATCTGCGTTGAAATCAAAAATCTCGGTATCTACCACATCGGTAGAAGTCTTCACTGAAGCCTTGCGGTACTCGGCCACACGCCCCTCGAAGAAGTTGGTTTTGCGTTGGAGAGAGATCATCTCCATAAAATCAAACGGATTAGTAGAATTATAGTGCTTCTCGCAATTCAATTCTACCAACAATCGATCGGCAACAAACTCTAGGTACTGAATCATAAGGTCTGAATTCATTCCGATAAGCTTCACAGGAAGCGACTCGGTTATAAACTCTCTCTCTATATCGAGTGCTTCTGTAATGATTTGCAGGATGCGTTCTTTGGGCACCTTATTCACCAAATGCTCATTGTGCAAGTGACAGGCAAAGTCGCAATGCAGGGCCTCGTCTCGGCTGATAAGCTCGTTCGAAAAAGTCAAGCCGGGCATAAGGCCTCTTTTCTTCAACCAAAAGATAGAGCAGAAAGAACCACTGAAGAAGATGCCTTCCACCGCCGCGAAAGCAATAAGCCTTTCTGCAAACGAAGGAGAGTCAATCCAACGAAGAGCCCAGTCGGCTTTTTTCTGAATGGCAGGGAAGTTTTCAAGGGCATTAAAAAGGCGATCTCTGTCTGCCGGATCCTTGATATAGGAATCGATGAGGAGAGAGTAGGTTTCTGAATGTATGTTTTCCATCATTATTTGGAAACCATAGAAGAACTTCGCTTCGGTATACTGCACCTCGTTTACAAAGTTCTCCGCCAAGTTTTCGTTCACAATGCCATCACTCGCCGCAAAAAAGGCCAAGATGTGCTTGATGAAGTACTTCTCATCTTCGTTTAACTTGTTCTCCCAATCGGTGGTATCCTGTTGGAGATCTATCTCTTCCGCAGTCCAAAAACTCGCCTCTTGTTTTTTATACCAATCCCAAATATCGTGGTGTTCGATAGGAAAAAGTACAAATCGATTTTTGTTCTCGCTTAAGATGGGTTCTGTATGCATATGCTCTAATTATCTATTTGTTAATGGCGACAAGATTGCCTTTGTGACCCCAATAAAAAGATCACACATCAATGAATATCAGCCGTTTATTTTATCTTGAAATCTGTACCTCCCAAAGGTGGGCTCCAATCCCTACTACACTACACCAACAAATTTTGTCAATCATTCGTTCTTAGCCAAGGGTTCTTTTTGCACAAAGGCAGTCATTTATTAACACGCTTTTTTTTCAAAGGCTCTGGGGGCTCAAATTGGTACAGCCATGGATTTCACAAGCCCTTAACACAGGCTAGGGGAAATACTAATTCACACAAATTGTGGATAACCAATACCCCTTAGTAGGTCTTTTTGTAAAGTAAAAAGGCCTGATGGAGTTCTTGAAACCAATCGTTGCCATACTTTCGAATAAGCGCCTCTTTTAAGAAGGCATATACTGGCACTTTGAGTTCATTTCCGAGGGCGCAAGCGGGCGAGCACACCTCCCACCTATCGTAGTTCATGGCTTCAAAAGATACATACTCCTTCGTGCGTATGGGGTACAAATGGCAGCTCAACGGTTTGCGGAAAGAAGTGGCGCCTGCCTTCCAAGCCTTTTCGATTCCACACAAAGCCTTTCCACCTTCAAAAACAGTATAGGCGCACTCCTTCCCATCGCGCAAGGGCGTAACCGCCTCTCCATCAAAATCCATTACGCTTGTACCTAACTTTTCTACATATTCCATTCCCTCCGGCCTCAAGAAAGGCTTAAAGTTGGGGTACTCCTGTTCTAAAATATCGGTTTCTTCCTCCGTCAGCGGTGCGCCAGCATCGCCCTCAATGCAGCAAGCGCCCTTACAAGAATCTAGATCACAAACGAAATGCTCGGTAAAAAGCTCTTCAGATACCAGCGTATGGCCAATTTCAATCATGCCATAAAGGTATAGATGGAAAGGTGTATTGGTTATGCCTATTTTTGCCGCGTGCAAATAGAAGTACTAAAGTCGAAAATACACCGCGTTAGCATTACCGGTGCCGATTTACACTATATCGGGAGCATTACCATTGACGAAGATTTAATGGATGCCTCTAACCTTATACGTGGAGAAAAAGTAACCATTGTGAATGTAAACAATGGCGAAAGACTAGAAACCTATGTTATTCCGGGCGGAAGAGGAAGTGGAGAAATTACTATGAATGGTCCGGCAGCTAGGCGCGTTCAAAAGGGAGATATTGTTATTATTATTTCCTATGCCTTCATGGAATTCGAAGAAGCCAAAAACTTCCAACCCACGGTTATTTTCCCCAACGAGACCAACAATTCGCTTCACTAGGTGGCTTCTAAAACCTCTACTATTCTCAAATACCTACTGTTTGTAGGTTTGGCCATGCTGTTGTTGTGGTTGGCTTTTAGAAAAACCGATCCAGCCGAACTTTGGGAATCACTGCGGCATGCCGATTATCGCTTTGTTCTTCTCTCTATGCTCATGGGCTATGCGGCCTATATAAGTAGAGGTATGCGCTGGCTTCTCTTGCTGGAAACCATGAACTACAAGCCCAAGCCATGGGCCTCCATCCACTCTGTTGCCATTGGATATTTTGCAAATATGGCCGTTCCTAGGGCGGGAGAGGTAGCCCGTTGTACTTCTTTGAATAAGTTGGAAGAGATTCCTGTTTCCAAACTATTCGGAACCGTAATAGTGGAAAGAACCCTTGATTTTATTATGCTTATAAGCTTTGTGTCCGGTGCTTTACTCACCTCCTACTCTAGTTTTACCGCCTTTTTTTCTACTGCAACGGGAGGCACTTCTACGAGCGAGACTTCTTTCTTTGAGTCGCCCGTCTTCTTTGTTTTGTTGGCCGGATTGGCATTCTTCTTTTTCCTCTACCTCTTCCGAAACCGATTAACTCGCTTACCTATCTACTCAAAAATTCGTTCTTTTCTAGCAGGCGTTTGGGAAGGATTTCAAGCGGTCTTTAGAATGAAGAAAAAGTTAGCCTTCCTACTCCACACCCTTTTCATTTGGATTATGTACTACTTAATGGTCTATGTGGTCATTTTTGCCATTCCAGAAACACAAGACCTAAGTGCGGCCAATATGCTATTTGTTATGGTTGCGGCAGGAATGGGGATGGTGGTTCCTGTACCGGGTGGTGTGGGGGCGTATCATTACTTGGTTGTACTGAGCCTGGGTTTATTGGGTATTTCCGATACGGTTGGATTGAGCTTTGCCACCCTTGTGCACAGCGGTCAATCTGTAATGGCCATCATTACTGGGGTAATTGCCATGCTGTATATTTATTATCGAAAACGCAAAAGCCTGCTAGTCTAATGACCTTCTCTGAAATTATTCAATCTAAGATTATAAGTCCTTCCGACATAGAAAAGAGGCGAAACATATGGGGCTTTTACAACTATAGGGTGGCTGCTGTTCTGGTTTCGGAGCAGGCCATTACTTCAGAGTTGGTTGAAGCCATAAATGCAGCAGCTGATCAGGCTGCCATTCTGGTGGTTGCCGCAAAGGGCAGTCGCTCATTTGCCAATGTCATTGCCTCTCTTCACTCTGTGAACAGCCTCGTTTTAGCTGAAGACTCTGCAGATTGGTTAAGCAGCCTAAGACCGGATCTACTTATAGAGAAGATCAGACTTTTGGATTCTTTGCCTTTCGGTGGAGAAGTAATTCAACTGTAAACAGTGGCAAAATCTACTACTGTTTTTCTGTGTCAAAGCTGTGGCAGCAAGCACAACCAATGGATGGGACAGTGCAATCGCTGCAATCAATGGAATACCATTGTAGAAGAACGCGTGAGTGCCGAACAGATTAAAAGAGCCAAGTCAGGCCTTACCAACAGCAAGAAAGCTACCAATTTAATAGAGATTCAATCGGCCCAATACAGCCGTACTCAATTGCACGACAAAGAGCTGCAAAGAGTAACCGGCGGCGGATTGGTTCCGGGCTCTGTTATTCTACTCGGCGGTGAACCGGGAATTGGGAAGTCGACCCTCATGCTTCAACTGGCTTTGGAATTTGAAGGCAAGCCTGTGTTGTACATCAGTGGGGAAGAAAGCATAGAGCAGATTAAAATGCGTGCCGACCGCATTGGCAGTCCGAAGGGTGAGGTTTTGCTTCTTGCCGAAACCGATACGGCCAGCATTCAGGCTCAACTGGAAAGTTTGCAGCCCGGCCTATGCATCATCGATTCCATCCAAACACTGCAAAGTCCAAACTTAGACTCTGCTCCTGGCACCGTTTCTCAGATTCGCGAAGCCGCTAATGAGCTCATTGGTTTCGCAAAGAAGAATCAGGTTCCTATGATTCTCATTGGTCATATTACCAAAGAAGGCAGCTTAGCCGGTCCAAAACTCTTGGAACATATGGTCGATGTGGTTCTTCAGTTTGAGGGCGATCGCAACCATGTATACCGACTATTGCGCTCACAGAAAAACCGATTCGGTTCAACGGCAGAATTGGGAATCTATGAAATGCATGGAACCGGATTAAGAGGAGTGGATGATCCTTCTGAAGTACTCATTAGCCGGAGAGACGATACATTGAGTGGCGTAGCCATTGGTACCCTTATGGAGGGAGCCCGTCCCTTGCTAATTGAAACCCAATCTTTAGTAAGTACTGCGGTTTATGGAACACCTCAACGCAGTGCAACCGGTTTCGATAGCAAGCGGCTGAATATGCTTCTGGCGGTTTTAGAAAAGCGCTGTGGCTTTCGTTTGGGAACCAAAGATGTATTTCTAAATATCACAGGAGGCATACGAGTAGACGATCCGGCTATAGACTTGGCAGTAGTTTGCGCTGTATTATCTTCGTCTGAAGACATTCCCATTCCGTCTAAATATGCCTTCTGCGGTGAGGTAGGTTTGGGAGGAGAAATACGCACTGTGAGTCGGATGGATCAACGCATAAGCGAAGCTGCCAAACTAGGCTACGAGAACATTCTAATCTCTTCCTTCGCCCGTTTAGAAAGCAAACACCCTGGCATAAACATTATTCCCATTAACAGGGTAGACCAAGCTCTCGCTCAACTTTTCGGATAAGAAAAGTATCTTCGTACCAAAATTACCAATCTGGATGAAGAAATTATTACTCTCCTTGTCTCTCATTGTATCGCTTGCCGCTTCCGCTCAAATTGAACAACACGCCAAAGCCCTTCGCGATTCTTCAAAGCTTGCCATGGCACGCTTAGGCACCCTAGAAGAGGCCCTTTGGGACAAAGGCGCAAAAGGCACATTCTTGCTCAATCAAGTTACCTTGAGCAACTGGCAAGCCGGCGGACAAAACTCTGTGAGCGGAAACCTAGCTCTGAACTTTTTCGCTAATTATTACCACAAAAAGTGGCGCTGGGCAAACCGCTTAGACATTGGATACGGCAAGCAATGGGCAAATGATCTGTTGATTAAAACCGACGACCGTTTTGAATTAAACTCAAGAGCCGACAGAACCATAAGCAAAAATTGGAGCGCCTCCTTGAACTTGAATTTCCGAACACAGTTCGAAAATGGATTTGAAAATCCCGAGGACCTGGTACCGATAAGTACCTTCCTCGCTCCTGCCTACACCATTCTCGGTATTGGATTCACTTATAGCCCAAGCGATAAGTTCAGTGTTTTCCTTTCGCCCGCAACTATGAAATACACCCTAGTAAACGATCAGCGCCTTGCCGATCTAGGGTCTTATGGGGTTGAAGCGGCCGAAATTGATACCAATGGAACTATAATTACCTCAGGGAAAAAGCACCGTGTAGAAGTGGGAGCCTATGTAAATGCCTACTTCAAGACACCTGTAATGAAAAATATTACCTTCGAATCTAAACTCGACCTTTTCTCAAATTACCTAAACAATCCACAGAATATAGACGTGAATTGGGAAAACGGTTTATTCATGAAGGTAAACAAATACATCACCGTTAACCTGGTTGCCCATCTTATTTACGACGACGACATCTTGTTTATAGATGCCGATGGCGTTGGTCCAAGAACACAGTTTCGCCAAAGTTTAGGCGTTGGTCTTAGCTACCAATTGCGTTCTAAATAAACACATCCTTTAGTAAATTCCTAACGGGAGCAGCAGCTCGATGAAGACGAATAAGCTCTTCATCGAGCTTTTCATTTAATACCCAAGAAGGATCGAGCTCTGTCCAATAGTACAATTGCTTCTTCAACAAGAGCGGCTGTTTGCTGGATGCCTCCATAAAAGGCGCCGGAAGTCGTTTGTTTTCTTCGCCTTTCAGTCCACCAAAACTGTCTACAAATTCAGGCTCGGTAGCCGCTTTATTCCACTTAGCCGAGTGTTTGTAAATATGCTCGCGCAGTTGAAGCAGTTGGTCTTTATCCATCTGATACGCCCCGCCCGCTACAACTACCTTCTCCGGGCCTAACTCGAAATACATGCCCGGATAGCTGTGGTCTTTTCTTCCCAAAGGCGATATCAAGGCCGAGAGGTTTAGCTTATACGGCTCTTTGATTTTAGAAAAGCGAATGTCTCTATTGATTCGGAAGATGCAGTCTTTGGCCTGAATTTCTTTCAGGGCTGGCTCCTCCGTCGCCATTTTCGCAATGGTGTGTTCAACAAATTGTTTGAATGGCTCCTTAATATTGAGCTCGTAGCGCTTTCGGTTTTCATCAAACCAGTCTTTGTTGTTGTTGGGTGCTAGATCAATAAAGAATTGAAGGAAATCTGGGTTGAAGAAAGCCATGGGAAATAAGTTTGCAACGAAAATACCATAATCAGGGTATTTCATACGCCCGTTGTCTGGTCTAGGTTTGGAAATCGGTCGATAAATCGTTCTTTCCATTCCTTTACTCCTTATCGATCTATTTGCCCGACCTCATCTCCCACTCGTAGGTCGGGCTTTTTTATTCCCAATTGAGTATTCAGTTTATCTTTGGCCCCACTAAAATCTACCAATGGACGATCTGTTTAAAAAGATTCTTTCTCACAGCAAGGAGTATGGATTTGTATTCCAAAGCAGCGATATATACGATGGCCTTGGCGCTGTGTATGACTATGGTCAAAACGGCGTTGAACTTCGCAAAAACCTCAGAGAATATTGGTGGAAGGCCATGGTTCAGTTGAATGAAGAAATTGTAGGCCTAGATTCTGCCATCTTCATGCATCCAACCACATGGAAAGCATCGGGCCATACAGATGCCTTCAACGATCCGCTTATTGACAATAAAGATTCTAAAAAACGCTATCGCGCAGACGTTCTAATTGAAGATCAGATAGAGAAGTACCGCTTAAAAGCAGAAAAGGAAGTAGAAAAAGCCGCGAAACGATTTGGAGATTCCTTTGATGCCGATTTATACAGAAGCACCAATCCTAGGGTTTTAGAGAATCTACAAAAGGCAGAAGACCTCCGGAAGCGATTTGCCCTTTCTGCAGAAAACGATGACCTAAAGGAAATGCAACAAATCATCATCGATGAGGCCATTGTGTGTCCGGTAAGCGGTTCTAAAAACTGGACAGAGGTTCGTCAGTTTAATCTGATGTTCTCTACTGACTTGGGTTCCGTAGCCGATGGAGCCATGAAGCTCTATCTTAGACCCGAAACAGCTCAAGGCATTTTTGTTAATTTCTTGAATGTTCAGAAAACGGGCAGAATGAGACTTCCCTTTGGAATTGCTCAAACAGGAAAGGCCTTTCGCAATGAAATTGTAGCAAGACAGTTCATCTTTCGCATGCGCGAATTTGAGCAAATGGAGATGCAGTACTTTGTTAAGCCCGGTACGGAGTTAGAATGGTATGAGCATTGGAAAGCCAAAAGACTGCAGTGGCACCTATCTTTGGGATTGAATTCTTCCTTCTATCGCTACCACGATCACGACAAGCTTGCCCATTACGCCAATGCGGCGGCAGATATTGAGTTTGATTTTCCTTTCGGCTTTAAGGAGTTAGAGGGAATCCATTCCCGTACCGACTTCGATTTAAAAAGACATGAGGAATTCTCGGGAAAGAAAATGCAGTATTTTGATCCAGAATTGAATGAATCTTATGTGCCTTTTGTTGTAGAAACAAGCGTTGGTTTAGATCGCCTCTTCCTATCTGTCTTGAGCAGATCTTACGATGAGGAAACATTAGAAGATGGTTCACAGCGCACCGTTTTACATCTTCCCGCGCCCTTAGCCCCAATAAAAGCAGCCATTTTACCTCTTGTGAAAAAAGATGGAATGCCGGAGTTGGCCAGAAAAATTCAGAAAGAACTCTCGTTGCATTTCAATTTACAATACGATGAAAAGGATGCTATAGGGAGGAGATACAGACGACAAGACGCCATTGGAACTCCATTTTGTATAACCATAGATCCGCAATCGCTAGAAGATGGAACCATAACCATGCGCGAAAGAGATTCTATGAAGCAAGACAGGGTAGATCTTAACTCTTTAAAAGAAAGGCTTTTAAATGAGTGCTCCATGGAATCAATGTTGTTAAAACTCTAATTGTTTTTTTATTTCTCAGTTTCATTGTAAGCTTCTGTGAATTGTATACATTTGCCGCTTCAAATCAAGCAAGCAAAAAAATGAAAAAGTTCAATCTTTTCCTTATCGCAGCCTCTTTCGGCTTATTCGTAGCATGTAACAACGCCCCTGCAGAGGAGGTAATGGATGATGCAACTGAAATGACTGAAGAAGTTGTTGAAGAAGTAACTGAAACAGTTGAAGAAGTAGCTGACTCTACAATGGAGGCTATGGAAGAAGGAACCGAAGAGGTTACCGAGGCTGTTGAAGGTCACAGCGCTCACTAAGACACTAACTTTTAAAAGTTAAAATCCCGCCTCGGCGGGATTTTTTTATTTATGCAATATTTGTAAACCCCTCAAAACAAAGGGATCATCTTGTAAATAAACGGGGTAAAAGCCTTGATCTCCATACAGATTGCGCGCAAACAAAGCTTTCAATCTATTGCTGATCTCCTTCCTAGAACTATCCGTCCAGGCAGGGTGTGCTGTCTCTGCTAGGATTTCATCCGACATTGTATCTACTAAAGAATCTGTACTGTACTTTTCTAAAAAGTCTTTGCTGTTTAAAGATTGGAATTTCTTTCTGTTTTTATCTACAAATCCGAATACCCATTGATCCATTAAGCCTGCTGGGAGCAAATGGTATATCCAAGGGTCTGAAAAAATAGAATCCAATGATACCCGATATTCAGGGGCTATTCCTCCTTCTTCTAGATTCCGAGCTTCTTCTTCTGTTCTTGTCTCCGTAGAATCTTGTGGTCTTTGATAGGCCTCTCGAATATAGGTTTCGTAATCGTTTTCAAAAGGCTTTTGAATGCTTCTTCCGTTTGGGGTATAATATCGGAAGCTGGTGAGTCGCACTTTGGAGCCATCGATTAGTTCTACCTCTCTTTGAACCAATCCTTTTCCAAAGCTCCTCCTGCCTACTATGCTGGCTCTTCTATGGTCTTGCAGTGCTCCGGCAACAATTTCGCTGGCCGAAGCAGAGCCTTCGTTGATGAGCACAATCATTTCTCCTTCTTCAAAAAGGCCCTTTTTTCTGGCCTTATACTCTATGGCCTTGCCTGCTCTGTCTTTTGTAATTACTACAATCTTGCCTCTTTCAAGGAATTCGTCTGCAATTTCTTGGGCTGAAGACATCAGGCCGCCGGGATTGTCTCTCAAGTCGAGAATGAGTTTATTCATTCCCTCTTTCTTCAGGTTTTTTAAAGCGCGATGCACTTCTTTACTGCTTTGTTCAGAAAAACGACTCAATTTAATATACCCCACAGAATCTTTTATCATAAAAGATGCATCTACACTGGGCAGTGGAATGAAATCTCTCTTAACCTCTAAGACTTTATTCTTGCCATTGAGTTGAGACCGGATGGATAGCTTCACGGAAGTTCCCTCTGGTCCTTTTATCATGCCAACCATTTGCATACTTCTTAGGTTGGCACCAATCATAAGGCTATCGTTTACCTTATATATTCTATCTCCGGCGAGAATGCCTTCTCTAAATGCTGGACCATTCTTTATTACGCGAACCACCGTCATGGTGTCTTTATACATTTGAAACTCTATTCCAATTCCTTGAAAAGAACCCTGCATATCTTCTTGATTGGCCAACACCTCCTCTACGGAAACATAAGAGCTATGCGGATCTAGTTTGTGTAACATTTCGGTAATGGCCAGCTCCATAATGCTGTCTGCATTTACCTGATCTACATATTGCTCTTCTATCAGGCGCAACAATTGACGCACTTTTGCCTCTTTAGGAGATTGCAAAGCAAGGCTACTCATAGAGACCCTGTCTGCACTAGTATGACCAATCCAGAGACCCAAGGCCAAAACAACACCCAAAACAATAGGTGAGTAGACTGATTTAATCCATTTCATAAATCCACTTTAACAATTTCTATCCCTGCCTTCTCAAGGAAATCCAGTCCACTTCTGTCTTTGTATTCTTCTATGTAAACCAACCTTTTAATTCCTGCTTGGTGAATTAGTTTACTGCAATCTTTACAGGGCGATAGAGTCAGGTAGAGGCTAGCATTCTCGCAGCTATGGTTGGATGAGGCAACCTTTAGTATGGCGTTTGCCTCTGCGTGAAGTACGTACCATTTTGTGTATCCCTCTTCGTCTTCACAATAGTTTTCAAATCCAGTGGGTGTTCCATTGTAACCGTCCGAGATGATCATCCGACCCTTAACAATTAATGATCCCACCTTTCTTCTTTCACAATGCGAGAGCTTAGACCACTCAATGGCCATTCTCAAATACGCTCTGTCGTACTTCTCTTGTTTACTCATAAAACTTGTCTGCTTAAGGGAGGCGCAAGGTATCTCCGCTCAGCGATCCATCCTCGAACTGAATTTGTAAAACGTAGGTTTTGTTTTTTTGGATGGATAGTATTCCACTCCAATCTTTCGAACCAAGGCCACTTATTCGCATGCACTCCTTCCCTTCCAGATTAAATAAACGCAAATCGCGGATGTTTCGTTCGCACTGAATGTGCCATCTATCTGAATTAAGATTGTAGCTTATTCTATCGTCTCGATTTAACTGGTTTTCTACCACCGTTACCCATCCTCGGGTTAGCCATATGTAGGCCTCTGCAAATTCTCTGGCCCAGTACCACTCCGAATGTTGACCATCTTGATGAATGAGATGCTGGGTTCTATTGTCTGCATAGCCCGACTGAATGAGCATACTATCCATCTTTAAGATATTGACTGCAACACTGCCAGAGCCTTCGGTTGAACCCGCAATAGAATAGGTTCTAGTATTTCCGTTGGCATTTGCAGTGTGATTTCCCACATAATTGAATATCTGCGGATTGTACCAATAAGCAGGAGAAAACAGCAAGGCGCCCGCGAAAGTATTTGGATACTTAGACAAGGCGGCCACGCTGATTAAGGCACCCAAAGAGCTGCCCCCAATAAAAACTTGATCTTCCTGCACTCTGTAATTTGAACTCATGAAATTCAATAGACTATCGTGCACAAATTCTAGATAATCCCATCCCTCTCCCCCACCTTGACTGCCGGCCCAGGGCGCGTATTCATCGATTCGCAGTCCACCTCCGTTTTCTACTCCTACTACAATGGCGCCGTAATCTCCTTGACTGAATAAATCGTTTAAGGTCTCGTCTACCTCCCATTCTCCTGAAAAGGACGTTTGACTATCAAAAAGATTTTGTCCGTCTTGAAGAATAAAAAGCGGGTAGTCTTTAACCGAAGTAGTGTAATCGGGCGGAAGATAAATCCACAGATTGCGTTGTCTATTTAGCGGATGCATAGAAAACTGAGGAATGATAGAAACATTGCTTGCAGCAGTACTTCCACTTCCACTTAAGCCCTCCCATCCAAGAATTTGCACCTGCAACGTATCGCCTTGAACGTAGTTGGCATTTCTGTTCGGAATAAACATACCCGAAGAATTGCCTTCTACCGTTGGCCAACTGCCACGAGTAAATTTATATTGGAAACTTCCACTTGCTAGGATCTGTACCCGATATAGCTGTTGAACCGAGTCGTAGACGCATTCATGGACGTTGCTCATGGGATTCCAGTTATTTATGCTTCCGGCTAGAAAAATTTGAGATTGAGCTGGAGTAGTTGTTGGGATGGACGTAATCTCTATATACATCTGAGCTTCAGTTGGAAGGCTCAAAATGCAAAAAGAGAAAAGGCTGTAAAAAACAAATGCTTTCATGTAAGCAATATACATGAAAGCACTGTAATGTACCCAGGACCGGGGTCGAACCGGTACAGGTCGCCCTACTGGTGTTTGAGACCAGCGCGTCTACCAATTCCGCCACCTGGGCGCTATTAAATAGCGAGGGGCAAAAGTAGCACCAAGTTGTTGAAATAAAAAGCCATTCAATTGAGATATTTTCACACTAGTTTTAAACAATATTTTCACTAGATTTGCAGCCCTTTTTGAGGCCTCAAGGTCAAGAGGAACAAAAGATTAAACAACACATTGGAACCAAAAGCTAAGATCTTTGCTGCAAGAGGCTCAATGGAGCTCGCCTCCAGGATTGCCTTGGCCTATGGTCAAGACCTTGGCAATGTAATGGTCACTGAGTTTGCCGACGGAGAGTTTCAGCCCTCTTTTGAGGAGACGGTTCGCGGAGGTAGGGTGTTTTTAATTGGCAGTACGCATCAACCCGACTCAAATTTAATGGAGCTGCTGTTGATGTGTGATGCCGCTAAGCGCGCTTCTGCTAAGCACATTACGGCAGTTATGCCTTATTTTGGCTGGGCTAGGCAGGATAGAAAAGACAAGAGCAGGGTTCCAATAGGAGCAAAATTAGTGGCCAATTTATTGAAATCAGCCGGTGCAACACGGGTGATGACAATGGATTTACATGCCGATCAGATTCAGGGGTTTTTTGAGATGCCCGTGGATCATTTATACGTGAGTTCATTATTTGTTCCGCATATAAAGGCCAAGAATATTGAGAATTTGGTCATTGGTTCTCCTGATATAGGCGGATCAAAGCGGGCCAATAGCTATGCTAAAATGTTGCAATCTGAAATGGTAATTTGTTACAAACAGCGCAAGCGTGCCAATGTAATTGACTCAATGACCGTTATTGGAGACGTACAAGATCGCAATGTGATTCTTGTAGATGATATGATTGATACTGCAGGCACTTTAACCAAGGCTGCAGAAATGTTAATAGACCAAGGCGCAGCGAGCGTGAGTGCATATTGTACTCATCCCCTGCTCTCAGGTAGTGCTTATGAAAAAATTGAAGCGTCGAAGCTAGATGAGTTGGTGGTAACAGACACCATTCCTCTGCGCATAGAAAGCCCAAAAATCAAAGTGATTTCTGTGGCTGACCATTTTGCCAGAGTAATGTGGAAAGTTCATCACCATGAGTCCATCAGCTCACACTTTATAATGTAGAACCGAAGGACAAATTCGATACCATGAAGTCGTTAGAAATCAAAGGCGCATTGCGCACCGAACTGGGAACAAAACATGCCATTCAATTGCGCAGAGAAGGACAAGTTCCTTGCGTAGTATATGGAGGCGATGCACCCATCCATTTTTCAGCTGATACAGCCGCATTCCGCACCTTGGCGTACACGCCAGATGTTTATGCCGTTACCATTAACCTAGGCTCTCAATCGGTTAAAGCCGTTATGATGGACCTTCAGTTTCATCCCGTAACCGATGCTATTCTCCACGTAGATTTCATGGAGTTGGTAGACGGAAAGGCGGTACAAGTAGATATTCCTATTGCACTAATGGGTGTTGCTAGAGGTGTTCGAAACGGAGGAAGAATGAAGCAAAATCTTCGCAAGCTTGCCGTTAAAGCCCTTCCTATGAACCTTCCTGCTAATATTGAAATCAATATTGCTGATTTGAGAATAGGACAAAGCATCAAGGTTGAGGATTTAAAGAAAACAGGCGATTACGAATTCATCAATTCTGGTGGAGCGGTAATCGTAAGTATTGCAACCTCTCGTAAAGTTGTTGCAGATGAGGAAGAAGATGAGTCTGCTACTGAGGCAAGCGCTGAAGCTACCGAAGCCGCTGCTGAGGCTTAATCTGATCTATGAGGCGTTTTCTGATAACTGGACTGGGTAACCCGGGCTCAGAATATTCTGAAACAAGACATAATATAGGTTTTAAAGTGCTAGACTCTTTGGTAAAAGAGTCTAGCATTTCTTTTTCTAGTGCACGCTATGGTGATATGGCTGAACTCTCTATAAAGGGCCGCAAGCTATTTCTATTAAAGCCCAACACCTATATGAATTTGAGTGGAAAAGCCGTTCGGTTTCACTTAAATGCATTGAAAATCACTCCACAAGAGTTGCTGGTAGTTACAGATGACTTGGCGCTGCCTTATGGAAAATTACGACTAAAATCGAAGGGTAGTGATGGCGGCCACAACGGACTGAAAAGCCTAATTGCTGAGCTTTCAACAAGCGACTTTCCTAGACTACGCTTTGGCATTTCTAATGAATTTCAAAAGGGCCGTCAAGTAGATTATGTCTTAGGAGAGTGGGATGAGCTTGAGCTCAAAGAGCTTCCTCAACACATTCAGAAGTGTTCTGATTGTATAAAAAGCTTTGCCCTCGAAGGCATAAATAGGTCTATGAACACCTATAACTCCAAGTAATTAGCTGTCTTTCAGAACGCGAGGGAATCTAAAGTAATCGGTGTCTTTGCTGGGTGCATTCTTCAATGCATCTTCTTTTGAAATAAATATTCCAGCCTTATCCTCTCTCAGTTTATCGACCTCCGGATTCATATAAATGAGTGGCTCTACACCTTTGAGGTCTAACTCAGAGATACGATCTACAAAACCCAGCATTTTATCTAGGTCGTTCATCATCTCATCCATCTCAGAACTAGAGAATTCTAACCTTGCCAAGTGTGCTAATTTCTCTATTTGGTCTCTTGTTAATTTCATTCTTTTACTCCGTAAAATTCTAGTTCCTTTGAGATTACTGCTCTAGTTTCTTCCCTCAATTCTTTTATTGTTTTGCCCTTTGTTTCTATAACGGGGTGGACAGTCGTGCCAAGTATGCCGGGTCCGCCTTCAAACCAAGAATATGGAAAATGTCTTTTGTTTTCTCCAAAGGTAATGGGTAAAATAGGTATGTTCTTTTCAATGGCCAATCTAAACGCTCCGTCCTTAAAGTTGCCAAGCCGTACTGATGGATCTGGCACTCCTCCCTCCGGATAAATACAAATGCTTAGTCCTTCGTCTAGTTTTTGTGCCGCAATCTCAAAAGCGCGAGACCTACTTCGAACAGAGCCCCGGTCTACTAATATATTGGTTCGCTTATAAAAAAAACCAAATATGGGCAGTTTTGCCAACTCTTTCTTGCCAATAAAAAGAAAGGTTCTAGGCACCAATACCAAGGTGCAAGGAATATCTAGCATACTAGTGTGGTTGGCCACAATGATAACTTGCTTAGGAATCCTAGTAACAGTTGACTTTCTCTTTAACCTTACCCCAATTAAAAATAAAACACCCTTTGCCCAAACTCTAGAAAACCTAAAAAACTGAGGGTACTGCTTTTCACTTCTGCTAGAATAAAGAATAAACGGAGAGATGGCTAGAATTACACAGAATACGACTATGTAAAACCAAACCTTCCAAAGAAATGAAAATGGAGCCTTAATCGCTTTCACCGCGCAAAAGTAGGCAAACCAATGGGCTCCAACGTACCTTTGTGTTCTATTCAATTTGTTTTATGTCTAGAATTCTTACTGGTATACAAAGCTCAGGAAAACCACATTTGGGAAATATTTTAGGTGCAATTTTACCCGCACTTGAACTCTCTAAGCAATCTGAAAACGATTGTTTTTATTTTATTGCCGATCTGCACTCACTTACTACCGTTAAAAACGCAGCTCTACTTAAAGAAAATACTCAGGCCGTAGCGGCCGCTTGGCTAGCTTGCGGACTTGACACATCGAAACACACTTTTTACAGACAAAGCGATTTACCTCAAGTAGCTGAGTTTACATGGTATTTAAGCTGCTTTACCCCTTATCCTATGCTTGCCAATGCGCATTCTTTCAAGGACAAGAGCGATCGGCTCAAAGATGTAAATGCCGGACTATTCGTTTATCCAGTGCTTATGGCGGCAGATATTCTTATGTACGACGCACAATTCGTTCCGGTTGGAAAAGATCAGAAGCAACATTTAGAGATTACCCGAGACATTGCTAGCGCTGTTAATAAGCACCATCAAACTGATTTGCTTACAATTCCGGAAGCCAGTATTAAAGAAGATGTTATGACTGTTATTGGTACCGATGGTCAGAAAATGAGCAAGAGCTATGGAAATATCATAGACATATTTGCTGCTGAGAAGACATTGAAAAAACAGATTGGAACAATAATTACAGACTCTCTCTCCTTGGAAGAGCCGAAAGACCCGGAGACTTGTACGGTGTACAAATTATATACTCTAGTGGCCAGCCCTCAAGAAGCCGAACAGCTAGCAATGAAATATAGGGCAGGTGGATTTGGATACGGGCATGCTAAAAACGAATTGCTTGCAAAAATTCTCGAGCGTTTTAACGAAGAGCGCAAACTGTTCGATTTCTACATGAAAAACCCCCAGGAATTGGAAGACAAGCTTCAAGACGGCGCTCGCAAAGCGGCAGAAACGGCCAATGCGGTCATGTCTAGGTTAAAATCTGCTTTGGGCTATATCTAACTTTCTAAAGACCTTTTCAACATATAGTAATGGGCAATTTCATCATCCCAAAACTTATTCGATATTACTTCGAAACCCAAACTTTCATAAAAAGGAACTAAATAATATTGTGCCATTATTTTAATCTGTGCATCCTTGCCAAATAGCTCACCACACAACTCTAGAGTGTAATCCATTAACTCTCTTCCCAAGTTTTTTCCTCTATGTTCCTTTGATATGGCCACTCGGCCAATGGAGGCTTGGGCATACAGCTCATTGGGTGGTAAAACTCTCGAGTAGGCCACAAGAGTAGTATCAGAATAACCGAGAATATGTATAGAATTGGTGTCGTGCTGGTCTAGGTCTTGATAAACACAGTTCTGCTCTATGATAAACACCTCTTGGCGAAGTTGAAGAAGGCTGTAGAGCTCATCCGTATTCAATTCACCCCAATTTTTAACACGCTTCTTCATTGTGTGAAAATAAAAAAACGCCCTCTGTCAAGGGCGTTTTTTTATATAGATCCTTTTAGAATGAAAATCCAATGGTGACATTCACATTGTTAAGCGCTGTTAACTCATTACCTGTATCATCAAGTGGACCATAGCCTTCTTTAAACAAAGGGTTTAAATCGTATTGAGCGGTGATTTTAAAACTATTAAAACCAATCTGTCCCATTACACCGTAGCGCAATGAATTCATATATAGGTTTCCGGTGGTTTCTCGAGAAACATCATCATTAAAAGCATCTATAAAATCAATTTCACTCTTAGAATCCAGCCTAATTCCGCCATATCCTCCTAAGCCTAATGTAAAGCCATTGTCCATTCCCACCTCACTTAAATCGAGTTGCAACATTAGTGGTACGTTCAAATAACAAATACTCCATTCTGACTCTTGAATGTTCAGGCTTGGATCATTGATAAACGCAACTCTCGGATCTCCGCCATTGTCTATTTTAGTCAAATAGTTATTACCCCTCAATTTCCAATCGTGCCAAGAAAATCCAAAACCATATTTTACGTAAAGCTTGTTTCCTGGGGCACCCAATCTGGTTTTCCAATTGAAACCCAAGTCCCACACATTGGACGAATAATAATCCAACTCACCATTGTCTGAAAGTGTATTTCCGTTCTGATCGATAAGAAAATTCCAACCGCCATGAAAGTCAAACACATAGTTAGTTGTATTGTCATTCTTTTTCTTTTTGTCCCAATCGAACTCATCCTCCCAATCGAACTCTAAATCTTCAACATCATCTGATTCGGCATCAAACTCGAACCAATCTTTCTCTGAGTTTGCATTTTCGTCAGCGGGAGCGCTTGGGTAGGCGTTTTGTTCATACTCCTTTGCTTCAGCCAACCACTGCTCCTCAAAATTACCATCTGTTTTACTCGCAGATGTTTTGTTTTTGTTTGATACGGCTTCACTGTAGTTTCTTCCGGCTATTTCGATTTCCGATTCTAGTTCTTCCAGTCTTTTTTCCGTTTGCTGTACAATTTGATCTCTTTCAGCCTGAGCCTCCTCTTCCGAGGTTTTACCTTCTTTGAATCGCTTATTTACCGCACTCATTTTGGTGTTCTGTTCTGAGATTACCTTTTGAATTTCGCGTGTTTTCAGCTGTATTTCCTTTAACATAGCCTGGAGATCTTCTCCGCCAGTTACCACTTCTACTCTTGTGCCGTTCATATCTACCACTACGGTGTCTTTTTGACCAGCAAGTGAGAGACTAGCAACTATAGAGACTGCTGCAATTACTACTCCTTTTTTCATTTTGCTTATTATTTAGGTTGGGTTGGTTTTGCCGAAAATAGACCCTTCGGTAGGGCTGTGGTTAACGTATTCCACTTTGCTTTTAGCTCATCGATGCTGTTCTTTGGTGCGGGAGGAATTTCCATTCCCTTACCCTCAAAAACTTGGTTCATAGATCGTACCGCATATATTTTTAACTCTTCGCCGTAGGTTGTGGGCTTTTCTAGTTTTTCAATTAAATCTTCTGCTTTTCCAATTTCGATGGAAAAATATCCTGACTTGCCAATGTTTAAAACCTCCTTTGGCAATTCAGCCTCTGCAAAAGCTCGCTCATCTTCCTCCTCATCTGTTATTTCAAAACCCTTGAGTTCTTGAGCCACTGCCTTCACGCTCTCTTGCTTTTCACTCTCACTTCGTTTAAGCTCAACTCTATGTTGGTTAACGTCCTCTACTTTGCTTTCCACAGCAACAGCCATAGACTCTTCTGATTGTTTATCATCCTTTTCTAAGGAAATGGGCGTCTGTATGCCTTTTTCTTCAGTAGGCATGTATATCGGATCTCTTTCTATGGTTGGAGAATATTTTAAAATCCCAAATCCGATTAGGAAAGCCGCTGCCACCGCCCAGCGCACTAATGGATAGTAAGAAGTTTTCTTGTCCTCACCTAACTCCTGCTCAATTTTATCCCATAGAGAAGGAGAAACGCTTGTTTTATGTTGGGCTACTTTTTCTTGTAGCTCCGCATCAAATGGATGTTGCTCTTTCATGCTTAACTATATAATTTCTTTCTGTAATCTGCTTCTGCAATAGCTGTCTTGCCTTCACGAGTTGACTTCGAGAGCTAGACTCTTCCATATTTAATAAAGAGGCCACCTCTTGATGACTAAAGCCCTCTATGGCAACCATGGTAAAAACCGTTCGATATCCCAATGGCAGTTTTTCAATCATTCTCTGTAACTCTTCTGTAGCCCATGGATCTTCTTGGTTATGAGATCTGTACTCTTCAAATGAGTAGTCTTCTGAATCTAGCTCCAAAAAAATACTACGCTTTATTCTAAGATGATTTAACGATTCATTAATGCAAATTCTGCGCATCCAGGCCTCCAGCGGAACCTCTTCTTTTAAGCTTCCAATCGACTTAAATACCTTTAAAAAAACGCTTGACAATACCTCTTCGGCTTCTTCTCTTTTAGCCACAATGCGCATGCATACCGACATTAACAAGGGAGAATATTTTGTGAAGAGCTCTTGCTGCGCTTTGCGTTCGCCTTTTTTACATCGCTCAACGATGTCTCCTTCCTTGTTGTATAATTTAAATAGCTTCATTCGGATTGCTGTACATCTATATACACACCTATTTATGTGCTTGCGCTGCCTGAGCCATCAAATTTATTTTTAATTAATTGATAATCAGAAAGAAAAATTTCTGTTCAATTTATTTTTTTTATTGAATGTCTCGATCTTGTTGTAGTATATCAAGTAAAACACAGAGTAAGGCCTTACCTTGCAGTCACATAGATTAAATATGAGCGGAAAGCGAAAAATCCCTAGGGGGGAAAAAATATCTGAAAAATTAAAACATCAAATCTTAAGTGTTCTTGGTGAGAGCGGAAAAAATGCCCTGAACTATAAGCAGGTTGCTTCAAAGTTAGATTTAGAATCGGCAAACGACAGGCAAAACGTACTACAAGGATTGAATTCATTGGCTGCGGAAGGAATTCTGATAATGGAGTTGCCCGGAAAGTTTCGCTTACATACGGTTGGCAATGCTTTAGTTGGAAGGGTTGATATGACCTCATCTGGTGCGGCATATGTAGTTGTAGAGGGTCAAGAGGCTGATGTTTTTATCCCACCGAAAAGGCTGCGTCATGCTTTAAATGGAGATACGGTAAGTATTCGCATTTATGCACGAAAGAAAAATCAAAAGCCCGAAGGAGAAGTCATTGAGATTATAGAAAGAAAGCGCACAGAATTTGTTGGGGTGCTCGAAGTCAATGGGCACTTTGGTTTTCTGGTACCCGATAATCGCAAGATGTTGGTTGATTTATATATACCACAAGAGAGCTTTAATGGAGCCAAACACGGTGAAAAGTGTATTGCTCGCATGACAGACTGGCCTGAAAGGGCATCCAGTCCTTTCGGTGAAATTATTAAAGTACTGGGTGATCCTAAAGACCACAATGTGGTTATCCATTCCATTTTGGCTGATTTTGGTTTGCCCTATGATTTTGAAGAAGAGGTAAACCAAGAGGCGGATGCTATTTCTACGGTTATTTCGGCTGAAGAGATTAAAAAAAGAAGAGATTTTAGGTCAATCACTACCCTGACCATTGATCCTGCCGATGCCAAAGATTTTGACGATGCCTTATCTCTTCAAAAACTCGAAAATGGTTTATGGGAAGTGGGCATTCACATAGCAGATGTAACGCATTATGTTCAACCCAATACCGCTTTAGAAACAGAAGCATTCAATCGAGCTACTTCTGTTTATTTGGTTGATCGTGTTGTGCCCATGCTACCCGAGGCCTTGAGCAACGGGCTTTGTTCTCTTAGACCGCATGAAGATAAATGCTGCTTTTCCGCTGTTTTTCAAATGGATGAGAAAGGTAATGTGCACCACAAATGGTTTGGAAGAACCATTATTCACTCAAACCATCGATTTGCCTATGAAGATGCCCAAGCCATTATTGAGGGTGGAGACGGACCATTGAAGGAAGAAATACTTGTGCTCGATTCTATTGCTAAAAATCTACGGCAAGAACGCTTCAAAAAGGGAGCCCTTTTGTTCGATAAGGAGGAGGTTAAGTTCTACCTGAATGGAGAAGGAACTCCTACGGGTATCTACTTCAAAATTAGTAAGGATGCCAATCATCTCATAGAGGAGTTTATGCTTTTGGCAAACAAAGAGGTGGCGCGTTTCATTGGTGAAGGTGAGGATGGCAAGCCAAGCGGACAAACCTTTATATATAGAGTGCACGACGAACCAGACCCTGAAAAAATTAGAAATCTTAGTACCATGGCCAAAGCTTTGGGCTATCAGATTAAGCCGCAAAGCAGAAAGAGCTTAACCCAAAGCATGAATGTTATGCTGCAGGATGTTAAGGGTAAGGGCGAAGCTAATTTGCTCGAAACATTAGCCATACGCTCTATGTCGAAGGCAGAATATAGCACCCAAAATATTGGGCATTATGGTCTTTCTTTTCCCTATTACTCGCACTTTACCTCTCCGATTCGGAGATATCCAGATATGATGGTGCATCGTCTTTTACAACACTATTTAGACAAGGGGAAATCTCCATCGCCTTTTGAATGGGAGGAAATGTGCAAACATTCTTCTGCAATGGAACGCTTGGCCGCCGAAGCAGAAAGGGCAAGTACTAAATATATGCAAGTGAAGTTCATGGAGTCTCACCTCAACGAAGAGTTTGATGGCGTTATTTCAGGGGTAACCGAAAGGGGTATATACGTGGAGATTATTGAAAACAAATGCGAGGGAATGATTCGTATACGCGATTTTCGAGACGACTATTATGTCTACGATGAAGCAAACTTCTCTATTGTTGGAGAATCTAGATCAAAAAGATATAGACTTGGAGACCCCATTAGAATTCGCGTTAAACGAGTAGATATTGAAAAAAAGCAAATGGATTTTAGTCCTATTGAAAATTCGTAAGGTCAGACTTCTTTCCTTACATTCACTCCATAATACTTCTTTTTATGAAAAGACTTTTGTTTCTCAGTCTCCTTGTTCTACCTGTTTTGTCCAATGCTCAGGTTGAGTTTAATACTAATTCTAGTTGGGAGGATATAAGCAAAAACGCAGCAGAATCTGGAAAATTTATTTTCATAGATGCCTATACTGACTGGTGTGGATGGTGCAAAGTGATGGATAAAAACACTTTCAGTCAACCTGAAGTAGCGGCGCGTATGAACGAAAGTTTCGTGAACTACAAAATAGAAATGGAAAAGGAGGATATTGGAAAGCTTCTAGCCATGAAATACGGTATACGCAGCTTCCCATCCTTTATTATACTCAATAAAAAAGGAGAACTTCATACTGTTTTAACTGGCTACTCTCCACCTGAAGATTGGTTAAAATCCCTAGAAGAAATCCTTAATAAAGACACGCCAGAACGGCCGGCTATATCGAATACTCTTGAAGTAAAATGGCCCAGTTTATACTCCAATTTTTTTGGTTACAGGCTTGATAAGCGCTCTCCTCCTTCTGATAGTGAGCTGGATACATACTTTTCTGAAGAACACGAACTAGACGAGGTCTTTTTTAGAATGACCATGACATTTATGAATAGTCTTCCATCTACAGTGGGCAATGATTTACTCAATCGGGGTCATGATATGGCGAAGCTTTTTGGTAGCGATTTAGCGGATGAATGGAAAAAAAAGTGGTTAACTCGTAATTTAAACGGCTCTAAGGTTAAAGAAATGACTCTAGAACAGCTCAATGCAGAACTGCGCGCTTTCGAAGAATATTATCCTGAAGACAGTGAGACTAGAGTCTTTACAACCCTAAACTTCCACCTATTAAAAGAAAATTACCCAGAAGCAGTTGAGTGGGTAAACGAACAGAGGGCTGTCTTTAACAATGGGACTTTAAACCAAGTAAGCTGGCAGTTATACGAAAAATGTGAAGATCAAAAACTGCTTCAAGTGGCCAACGGATGGATGCTATCTGTAGTTGAGGCCGAGCCTACCTACGCCTATTTAGACACTCAAGCGGCTTTGCTTTATAAATCTAAAGACTATAAAAAAGCGGCTGAAGTAGCCTCCCTAGCTATACGTGTAGGTAAAGAGGCGGGTGAAAATGTTGCCGAAACTGAGGCCCTTTTAAAAAAGATTAAAACTTCGAAATAAGAGTATCAATCTGTGGCCAATGGCCACAGATTGTTTTTATCGTTAATGTCAGCTATGAAGCTGTTCTTATCCAGAACTATCGATTCTATTTCGTCTAAACTCAATTCTAATTCAAAAGAATATTCCGATTGGGTCCAAGGCCAAGGCTTTAAAGTAATTTCATTGGTTTCTTTAGCCTTGGTAGTAAGATCTGTGGGAATATAATAGTGCTCTGTTTTACCTGACTTAAGCTCAACTTCCATCGTAAGGGGCATGGGAAAACTGCCTGCGTTTTTAAGCCTAATTGAGAGCTTTCCTGTCTCTGACTGACTTACGTTCTCAATTGAATAATCCATTGTTTGGGTTGTTCCGATCCACAAGTCATGAAACCAATGCAATTGCATGCCCGAGTTTTTCTCTAAAACGAATAGAAGGTCGTCTGGATTTGGGTGCTTAAACTTCCAAGTATTGAAAAACTGTTTTATGGATTTTCTAAACACCTTTTCACCGACAATGTATTCTAATTGAGCCAAATACAGAGAGCCCATAGAATAGGATGAAACGCCATACGCTCTGTTTCTCATATAGTGATCTGCTGGTGTAGTTAAGGGCTCTTGCCAGCCTTTTCCAACCAAATACCGGTAGCCATTTAAAGAAGAAGTGTGGGGGTTCAACTGATTTTCTTCGAACAAGGCATTCATTACTTCTTCCTCAGCGAAGGTTGTAAAGCCTTCGTCCATCCAAGGGTATTGTTGCTCATCTGTAGCTATGATTCCGTAAAACCAATTGTGAGCGGCTTCGTGGACCATGAGTCCAACCATTCCTTTTATGTCTTTGGCTTCTGATCTACCCAATATCATGGTGCACATTGGATACTCCATCCCGCCATCTCCACCTTGTATTACAGAAAATTGAGGGTAAGGATATTCTCCGAATCGCTTCTTCATTTCAGTGAAGAACCCGAGTGTATAGCCTTCTAATAAAGTCCAAGCTTCTTGGTCTGTATCTTTCTTTCTAACAAAGTATACAGGGGTTCCTTCATTGTTTATCTTCCTATTAATTAGAAAATCACGGTCTGCTGCCCAAGCAAAATCATGAACGTCTGCTGCCTTAAAATGCCAGGTTTGCCTTTTTTCTTTCTTCTTCTTCGCCTCAGCACAATAAGCCGAAGCAACCCTCATATCTAAATCACACGCATTTACAACCACACCTGTTCCTGCTAAAACATAGTCAGAATCTATGTTGATTTTAACATCAAAACTTCCGAAAACACCAAAGAACTCTCTGTTTACATATTGTTGCGTATGCCAGCCTCGGGTACTATACTCTGCCAGCTTTGGGTACCATTGGGTCATGGTGTATTCTACTCCTTCTGAATTATTTCGTCCGCTTCTACGTATTTGTTTGGGCACTTGTGCCTCAAATTGCGTTTCCAAAAGAACTTCTTCACCAGGTGGTATTGGAATGTTTAAATCTATCCTTAGCAGAGAACCATCCACACTAAAAGCTTGAATGGCTCCATCTATGCGCAGTTCATCAATTCTTTGAAAGCCCATTTCTGAGGAATCCAAATCTTTTATGCGCTTTGCAATTCTTCCATCTGGATCGGGTAATTGATCGCATCGTTGATCCATTCTACTTCCCGGTTTAAAGCTGTTGAAGTAGAGGTGCATATACA
>CALCFH010000467.1 GCA_937900215.1 uncultured Cryomorphaceae bacterium | reverse complement strand
TGATCGGGCACTCCTAATTTAGTGGGCTCCAACTAACGGAGCCCTTCTTTCTTCACTTATAAAGAATAACAATTAAAGAATAACTATGAAAATCACTCCTCCCTCTTTTGCTCATCCCTGGCATGAGGTTCCAACAGGACCCGATTCGCCTCAAGTGGTAACGGCTATTATTGAAATTGCCAAAGGCAGCAAAGGCAAATTTGAATTGGATAAAGAAACAGGTATGATTAAGCTCGATCGAGTTCTTTACTCTGCTGTTCATTACCCTGCAAATTATGGGTTTATTCCACAGACATACTGCGAAGACAAAGACCCTCTAGATATTTTAGTCATCACATCGGTAGAACTGCCCCCTCTTTGCATGATTGAAGCTAGAGTTATTGGAGTTATGCGCATGATAGATCAAGGTGAGGCGGACGATAAAATCATAGCGGTAGCTCATAACGATATGGCTCATAGCCATATCCATAATATTTACGATCTAGCCCCCCATACAATGAAAGAAATCAAACGCTTCTTTGAAGACTACAAAGCATTAGAGAATAAAGAGGTTCGCGTTGAAGACATGCAAGGAAGGCAAAAGGCTTATGAAATTATTGCAGACAGCATAGAACTATACCAGCAAAGTTTTAAAAAGGATTGAATTTAGTTTGTTCTTCCCTTCCAAGGAAGAACAACTACTGTGTCTAGGTTCAATTTTTCCTTCATCCAAGCTGTTAAGGCTTCTTGTCTAATTAATTGCGTCTTTTTTGTTGTCTCTGGATTCCATTCTAGCAAAAGAAAAGGAATGGTATCCGTACTGATAAAATCTGTGTGTAAATTATATGCAAAGTTGAATGTTATTAGTTCAGGATAGTTAATTTCAACCTCCCTTGATAGCTTATTAAAATCGAGTTGTCTCCCTTTTAGAATTTGAATTTCCGCCTCAAGTAGACTGATTTTCTGCTCTTTGGTCAACATATCTTGTTGCGCCTTGGTGTAGAAATCGAGCAGCTTTGATGCTGTTCCCTCTTCTTCCAAGTCTTCTGCACCACTCTGTACTATTCTAAGTTTTGTATTTCCTAATTCGTACAGCTTAATCTTCGAGCGCCACTCATTGGCAATTTCATCGGGCACACGCTCCCCCAACATCACCAAATTAAGTACTGTGAGTGAATCCGATTGAGTTAAATACTTCTTCACAATCTCAGTACCATCGTATGAAACTATTTCATTCACAAATGCATCTACTCGCCTATTGAATAAGCTTTCTGATACAGTATTGTAAAATACCCAGCCAGCAGGCACCATGGTTAAAACGGCGAACAAACTAATATATCCACGTAGTCTTTTTTGTTTTTTAACGTCTGCAATTTCTTTGGCAGGAAAGCGTAATAGCCTGACTACCATAAAAGTGGAAATAGAAATAAAAATACTGTTGATCAGAAAAAGATAGAAGGCGCCGATGGCAAAATGCCATTGGCCTGTTCCTATGCCGTATCCGGCCGTGCACAAAGGAGGCATAAGTGCCGTGGCAATGGCCACTCCAGGAACTACGTTATTCTTTTCTTTTCTAGAACCTGCAAGTATACCTGCTAGGCCACCAAAAAACGCAATAAATACATCCAATAAATTGGGACTTGTTCTCGCCAATAATTCTGACTGAGCATCAGATAAGGGTGTAATTGCAAAGTACAGACTACTCGTTAAAAGACTCACAGACACAGCAATAGCTAGGGATCTCAAACTTCGCTTCAGCATAGACCAATCGCTTATCCCTACTGAAAGTCCTAGACCCATAATAGGTCCCATCAAAGGTGAAATAAGCATCGCCCCTATAATCACAGCGGTACTATTTACATTTAGACCGATAGAAGCTATGAAGATTGCCAGAATTAAAATCCAGACATTAAATCCTCTAAAGTCTATATCGCGTTCTATTCCTTTAATAGTATCCTCTGGTTGGGCATTGTCTGTAATATTTAGAATACTCCAAACTGATTTCAGCAATAAACTAAAGCCCAATCGAAAACCACGAACTGAAACAGACCCTTTTACTTGACTGCCTCCGTTGTCAGAAGGATTATTCTTCTCCAAAGCGCAAGCGAATTTCGTTTACAAATGCCTTTATAAGTTGCTCATTTTCCTTTTTACAAATCAGTAGTCGATCTTGTGTATCAATGATTATATAATCACTGAGTCCGTCTATGACTGCTGTTTTATTTGCATCCAAACGAACCATATTGTTTGAAGAGTCTTGCAGTAAAACCTTCTTTCCTACAATGGCATTCTCTTGTTTATCGTGCTTCAATTGTTCGTATAAAGAGCCCCAGGTTCCTAGATCACTCCAGCCAAAATCAGCGGGAAGCACATATACATTTTCAGCTTTCTCCATGATTCCGTAATCAATACTCTCATTGGCACAGCTCGAATAGATGGATGCAATGAATTCAGCTTCTGCGCTAGAATCATATGGATTAAGATCGGTAAAGAAAGACTCATACAAATCAGGCATATTAAATGCCAATGAATTTCGAATACTCTCCACAGACCAAATAAAAATACCCGCGTTCCAGAGAAAATCACCCGATGCCAAAAACGCCTTTGCGTGTTCTAAGCTTGGCTTTTCGGTAAATGTCTTCACCTTTAAAACATCCGAGAAGGACTCCAAAGTTTTGGAGGTATGTTGAATATAACCATAGCCCGTATCCGGTCTATGCGGTCGAATGCCAAGAGTGAGTAATCGGTTTCCAGAAGAAGCTGCTTCAATGGCGCGTTTCATTACTCTGTTGTATTCTGCCTCATTCGTAACAATGTGGTCTGAAGGAGAAACGATCATCACCCCATTCGGGTTTCTCTTTTGAATTTTGGCTACTGCATAGGCTAGACAAGGAGCTGTATTTCTTCTAGATGGCTCACACAATATGTTCTCTTCTGGCAAATCCGGAAGTTGCTGGCGCACTAATTTGAAATACTGATCACTTGTAACAATTAGAATGTTTTCGGAAGGACAAGTAGAAAGTAAGCGTCTGTAGGTTTGTTGGATAAGGGTTTCGCCCACTCCGAGGACATCGTGAAACTGCTTTGGATTAGATGCTGTACTCATGGGCCAAAAACGGCTTCCTATTCCACCGGCCATTATTACTGCAAAAGCATTTTCCATTCTAAATATTTTCAAGCAAATCTACAAAAGACTAAATCGAAAAAATGCCAGATTACTGCCTTAATTTAGCGGCCTGACCAAACCTAAGAAACGTAACCCATGCTTCACCTAATATTATTTGGCCCTCCAGGCGCTGGAAAGGGCACTCAGTCTGCTTTTTTGGTTTCAAAGTACGATCTGATTCATTTGTCTACTGGAGATATTTTTCGCGGACACATTAAAGCTCAGAGTGCCCTAGGACAGGAAGCGAAGAGCTATATGGACAATGGCAAGCTGGTTCCAGACTCCGTGACAATCAACATGTTAAAAGAGGAGGTGTCTAAACATTCCATGGCAGGTGGATTTATATACGATGGTTTCCCAAGAACCGTTGCACAAGCTGAAGCACTCGATGCGTTTCTTTCAGAACGTGGAGAAAAAGTGAACGTGTTGGCATCTTTAGAGGTTCCAGAAAAAGAACTCAAGTTGCGACTACTAGAAAGAGCCAAATCCAGTGGAAGACCAGACGATGCAAATGAAGAAGTGATTCAGAAAAGAATCAATGTATATAAAGAAGAGACTTTTCCTGTGAAGGCGCACTATCAAGCAAAAAACCGCTGGATTGGTGTAAACGGAGTTGGGAAAATTCATGAGATAACAGAAGAACTTATCAAGGCCGTTGACGCCTTAATTTAAAAAAATATGGCTGGTAACTTTGTGGATTATGTGAAGATTTGGTGCGCTTCCGGAAAAGGAGGTGCTGGATCTTCTCATCTCAGAAGAGAGAAATTTGTTCCCAAAGGTGGGCCAGATGGCGGTGATGGAGGAAAAGGCGGCGATGTAATTCTAGTTGGTAATCGCAACCTTTGGACCCTGCTGCACTTGCGCTATACGCGCCATACCAAGGCTGGCCATGGTGGCCATGGTAGTAAACAACAATCTTCTGGCAAATCAGGTGAAGATGCTGTCATTGAAGTTCCACTAGGAACCATTGTAAGAAATGGAGAGACGAATGAAATCATCGCTGAGATCACAGAACACGATGAAAGGAAAATTATTCTACCGGGTGGTAGAGGTGGATTAGGAAATACAAATTTCAAATCTTCCACTTTTCAAACTCCACGTTTTGCCCAACCGGGTGAAGAAGGTGGCGAATTGGAGGCCGTTTTAGAATTAAAAATACTCGCAGATGTTGGATTGGTTGGATTTCCCAATGCAGGTAAATCTACTCTTCTTAGTGTAGTTTCGGCAGCTAAGCCTGAAATAGCAGACTATCCTTTTACCACATTAAGTCCGAACCTTGGAATGGTTGCTTACCGTGGTTTTCAGTCTTTTGTAATGGCTGACATCCCCGGTATTATTGAGGGAGCTAGCGAAGGCAAGGGACTTGGAATCAGATTCTTAAGACATATAGAACGCAATTCCGTACTCCTTTTTATCATCCCTTGCGATTCCCCAAATATAGAAGAAGAATATGCTGTTCTTTTAGCTGAACTTGAGAAATACGATCCAAGCCTTTTATACAAAGAAAGAATTTTGGGGATTAGCAAAGCCGATTTATTGGATGAAGAACTCGAAGCTGAACTTCGTTCCAAAATAAAATTGCCATGCGTTCTCTTTTCAAGTGTAAACGGCAAAGGTGTTGACGAACTCAAAGATGTTATTTGGAAAGTGCTAAATGGCTGAACTGTTGAATGCGATTAATAAGTGGGATCACTCGGCTAGCTTGGCCATAAATCAAGCAGGCACTGATTGGCTAGACCCTTTATTCATTGCCATCTCAGGAGAATTAACTTGGATTCCCTTTTACCTTTTTGTACTCTTTGCTGTATTCCACTTTTTTGGTTGGAAGGAGATGCTGTTTTCGTTAATTGCAGGAATACTTTGCTTGAGCTTAACCGACTCCATCTCTGTGCATGCTTTTAAGGAGGTCTTTGAACGTCTCAGGCCTTGCCATGAATTGCCTTTTGCCGATCAACTTAGAGTAGTCGATGGCTGTGGAGGCCAATATGGCTTCGTTTCTTCGCATGCTGCCAATACAGCTGGATTTGCTTCTTTGATGATTTTAGTATTGAGAAACAAAACAAAACTTGCTTTGCCAATCCTGCTATTTTGGTGTCTTTTGGTAGGATACAGTAGAATATATCTTGGTGTTCACTTCCTAGGTGATGTTGTAGCTGGGAGCCTATTAGGTCTTTTTATTGGTAGTTTTATCGGATCTCTTTTCCATTTCTGGCTACTAAAACCGAAGTTTGAATGAACTCCTTGCTCTTGGTTTTTATTGGTGGTGGATTAGGCTGTAGCCTCCGATTTGGAATCAGTACTTTGGTGTTGAAATTAAAAGCTAATTCCAATTGGTTTTCAGTAGCTACCCTAAGCGCCAATGTTCTGGCCTGCATTATCCTTGCTTTTGGATTAATCTACATTGCTAAGAATACAGGTGTAGCAGATCAAAGACTGAAAAACTTTCTAATTATTGGTTTCTGCGGAGGTCTTTCAACCTTTTCAACATTCTCCTTAGAAACCCTTCATTTATTTCAAAACGGACAAGCCGCTAGTGCCTTCATTAACATTCTTCTGAATGTGCTTTTATGCGGTCTAACACTTTGGTTTATTTTTAAATCAGTGGGTCTCCAAGGATAATGGAAAACAGAAGAAAACGCATAGCTGTAAACACCCGGCTTCTCCTAAAAGATAAATTAGAAGGAATGGGTATTTATACGCATGAAATAGTAAGCAGAATAGTTCAAAAACACCCTGAAATAGACTTTTACTTCTTCTTTGACCGCAAGTGGAGTTCTGATTTTATTTATGGAAAGAATGTTAAGGGCCTAAATCTATTCCCTCCAACACGCCACCCATTTCTTTGGTGGTTTTGGTTGAATTTCTCTTTACCGCTAGCATTAAAAAAAAATAAAATAGACTTATTTGTTTCACTCGATGGCTTTGCTTCCCTAAAAGGAAAAATACCGCAGGTTATTGCTATTCATGACCTTAACTTCCTTCATAGACCCCAAGACCTTTCTTTTTGGGTAAGAAATTTTTATACGCAATATTTTCCCATCTTTGCAAGGAAAGGAGATGCAATCATAACGGTGTCGAAATTTTCGAAATCAGAACTGATTGATCAGTATAGTATTGATAGCAAGAAGATAGTTGTAGCTGGAAATGCACTACCATCAGATGAAAATAGGCTTTGGGAGAGGCCTTCCGATCTGAATAGAGCAGAAGAGTGGACAAAAAATAAAATCTATTTTGCATACGTCGGTGCTATACATCCTCGAAAAAATGTAAAGGGATTGTTGGAAGCATTTGAATTATTCAAAACTGAATATTCAAATGCGGAGGTAGAATTGATCATTGCGGGTACACCCATTCGCGCCTACAAGAAAGAATGGGAAGGGCTGCTGAAATCGAATAAATTCTACCGAAGCATTCTAGCAACAGGAAGAGTAACGGAATTGGAGAAAAAAACCATCCTTAAAGGGTCAAAAGCATTGTTGTATCCGAGCTTCTACGAAGGCTTTGGGATACCAATACTTGAAGCATGGAAAGCCAAAACAGCTGTTTTAGCCTCTAATTTTTCTGCTATACCTGAAATTGCAGGCGATGCCGCAATTCTAATTGATTCAGACTCTCCTCGAGTTTGGGCCAAAAAGATGCAACAAATACTCGAAAATGATTCTTTGAGAAAAGAATTAATTGAGAATGGAAGCAAAAGACTGAACATTTTTTCTTGGGATACATCTGCTTCACTAGTTTGGAATGAAATAGAAAACCTCCTAAATAAAAAGAGCAATAAATGAAAAAGAAACCCCTAACACCTTTTATGCAAGAAGGCCGTCTTGAGGCAGGCCTTGATGAAGCAGGCCGTGGTTGTTTAGCTGGACCTGTTGTTGTTGCCGCAGTAATTCTTGATCCGAATCAACCTATTGAGGGTGTAGACGACAGTAAAAAACTTACCGCTGCGCAACGTACTGCCTTGGCTATTGAAATTAAGTCTAAAGCCATAGCATGGGCTGTTTCAGAACAATCTTCTAAAGTAATTGATGAGATGAACGTTCTACAAGCTACCTATGCGGGCATGCATCACTGTGTAGATCAATTGAAAACGAAGCCCGATTTTCTTCTAATCGATGGAAACAGATTCAAGCCCTACGACGGAATCGAGCATGAGTGTGTTATAAAAGGAGATCAAAAGTTTCAGTCTATTGCGGCTGCTTCAATTTTGGCCAAGGTACACCGAGACG
>CALCFH010000466.1 GCA_937900215.1 uncultured Cryomorphaceae bacterium | reverse complement strand
TAATTCTGAGTATTTATATTGTTCTTTAATCATTATCCATCATTTAATCATATCCATCAGTGGTTCAGACAATGTAGGCATTTAACCCACTTATCTCCCTGTCTTGCGCCAACTTCTTTAACTGTGGCACCAAATCACTCATTAAAGCGGTTTCTGCTTGGCTTCTTTGTTTCCAACCCAGTTCCAAAGGTTCCATAAGGTCGGTGAGTTTTTCGCCGTCGAAAATCATACGGTTCATGATTTGCCCCACAAAGGTTTTTAAGGCCGCTGTGGTCAATCCATGGTCGTTGGCAATCTTCGCCAGCTCTTTGTCGTATTTATCTACCCGAAAGCGTTCATAGTTTTGTTTTAGTTCATCCGCAGTGTGGCCCTTTGTCCAGTCTAAACTATTGATATAGTCTGTTAAGTCTTCCTCTTCCTCCATGAGGTTGGAGTTCGATTTCAGCAAACTAATTACCTGAGACTTGCTCATTTTTTGCTTGGAGGGTTTTTGCTGTGTGCTGTCGGCAATTAGGCTCATGATGTAATCGTAATCAATTACCGCAGAGGCAAAGAGTACAAACTCAAAATCCAACTGTTGAATGTCTTCGGTTGCCTCTTCCCCATCTTTCTCTTGCCTTTTCTTAAATGCCTTTGCCGTTTCTAAATACGAACTTTTGAATTCTTGGTAATTGTCTTTGGGCAGAATGGCTTCAATGGCTTCTTGCTGCTGCTTATCCAAATCTGTGTATTGGTCTAGTTGGGTTTTAAGGCGTTGCACTTCCTTAAAATTTTTCACAAAGGCAATCTTTGCAGCATCTCCACGCAAATTGTACACTTCTTGAGCTTCATTTGCCAAGCTATGTTCTTTCATAAAATCGCCCAAGGCTTCCACCGCCATTTGGTATTGGCCAATTACTACCGGAGCAGGATCCACCATCCAAATTTCTTTGGCCTTTCCACTTTCTTCACCAGAGAAGAGGGTAATGGCTTGGTTTACGGCTTCTTGTTGCGAACGGAAATCCAAAATATTACCATGAGGCTTGGTTTTATTCAGCACCCGATTGGTTCGTGAAAATGCCTGAATCAATCCGTGGTATTTCAGGTTCTTGTCTACATACAGCGTATTCAAGTATTTGGAATCAAAACCTGTGAGCAACATATCCACCACTATGGTAATATCAATTTTGTTTTTGTGCGGATAGTCCTTATTGGTGAATTTATGGTCTTTGATGCGTCTTTGAATATCCTGATAGTAGATGTCAAAATTGTTAATGTCATGATGGGTGCCAAACTGTTTGTTGTAATCTTCAATAATTTCTAACAGGGCTTGTTTCTTCTGTTCAGGATTTTGCTTGTTGTCTTCTTTTTCTTGTGCTAAGTCTTCTTGAAGCTGCTTAATATCCGCTGCATTCTTTTGACTTTGTTGGTCGCCATTTTGGGCAATTAACTGAGCAGGTGGAGAAAATACGCAAGCGATATGGAGCGGAACATAATTCTCGTCTTCACTTTTCTTCCGTTCCTGAATGGCTTTAAACAAACGAAAGTATTCAATGGCATTATTGATAGAGGCCGTTGCCAAGACCGCATTGAATTTGCGTTGATTGGTGGCTGCATTGTGTTTGTCGATAATGGCTTCTACAACGGCTTGTTGGGCAATGGCTTCTCCGGGTTTAGCATTTACCGTTCCCTCACCAGGTTCGGCAGGCTCAGTGCGGGCCTTGTAATAGTCGATATGAAATTTTAAAACGTTTTCATCATCTATTGCATGCGTAATGGTATAGGCGTGCAAAGCTTTTTCAAAAATGGACTCCGTGGTTTTTAATGTTTCTTCTTCACCTGTTATTTGCCTATATGTGGCATTTTGCTCAAAAATGGGCGTTCCTGTAAATCCAAACAATTGTGCATTGGGGAAGAACTCTTTAATTGCCTTGTGATTTTCACCAAACTGTGAGCGATGGCACTCATCAAAAATAAAAACGATACGTTTATCCCTCAACGGCTGTAAACGCTCTTTGTAGTTATTCTTGTAGGTGCTGTCTAATGCAATGCCTAATTTTTGAATGGTGGTCACAATTACTTTGTCTGCATAGTCGGTAGAAAGTAGGCGTCTTACCAAGGTTTCGGTATTGGTATTTTCTTCCACACTCCCTTCCTGAAATTTATTGAACTCCTCACGGGTTTGGCGGTCAAGGTCTTTTCGGTCCACCACAAACAAGCATTTTTCAATATCTGCATTGTCTTTGAGTAGCGTAGAAGTTTTAAATGAAGTTAGAGTTTTACCGCTTCCTGTAGTGTGCCAGATATAACCGTTTCCACGGTTGTCTTTAATACAATCCACTATGGCCTTTACCGCATACACTTGGTACGGACGCATCACAAGCAATTTCTGTTCGCTTTCTACCAGTACCATGTATTTGCTAATCATTTCACCAAGAGTGCACTTCGAGAGAAATTTCTCAGCAAATAAATCCAGTCGGTTAATCTTTTGATTGTTTACATCTGCCAATTCATACACAGGAAGAAATTGTTCATCGGCATTGAACTGGAAGTGTTGATTCTTATTATTGGAAAAGTAGATCGTTCTTGTGCCATTGCTTACAATAAACAACTGCATATAACACATCAAGGTATTCGTATAGCCATTGCCAGGATCATTTTTATAATCCACAATCTGCTGAATGGCTTTTCTGTGGGTTACATCAAACTTCTTCAATTCAATTTGCACAACGGGCAAACCATTGATAAGTAAAATGATGTCGTATCGTTGATGGCTGTTTTCCGTATTGATGCGCAACTGACTTATAACCTCAAAGTCATTTTTACACCAGTCTTTGATGTTCACCAAGGTGTAATGAAGCGGTGTTCCGTCTTCTCTTTGAAAGTATTGTCTCTCGCGTAGTTTTTTAGAAGCAGCAAAAACATCCGGTTCAATAATTTCCTCCCGTAAGCGTAAAAATTCACTCTCCGACAGGCGCACACGGTTTAAAGCCTCAAATTTCGTTTTGAAATTTTGTTCAAGCCCTTTCCTATCTGTAATATCAGAACGGAAAGTGTATTTGAGCTCTTTGAGTTGCTCAATCAGATTTTCTTCTACTTGATATTCCTTAGTCATTCAAATCATCTTTCAATATATCCCTTGGATTCCCATCCAATATTCTGCAATTTCAAAAAATCCCAACAGTCTTGGGTGGCTATCTACTCTGCAACTATGCATTCACTCCATTGTAAGTCCTACCAAGCGCATCAGCCAAGCAAGTCGGTTGAATTCCTTTCTATTCCAGAACTTTGTTTATTCAATTCTTCTGCGTCTAAAATAGCCCAAGCTAGAGAACAATCACTGTTTAATCGCCTCGTTCTGTTAGAATAAAAAGAAATGAATGATGAAACTCTCTTCTGCCTGAGAAGTTCAAGCGCTTTTGGTTTATCAGAATGGAAAAGAACCTAGGGAAGAACGGAATAAACTTGAATTTTGGGTTGGGGGCAAGGACGGTCCTGGGCTAAAAGCTGGTGGGCAATAAATATCACCTAACTGTCCACTAGCACAAAAGTGAATAAAAAGCACGAAAGTTTAATAACCTACAACCGCCCACTTGATTTTAGCCCATGATAGCGTTTCGTTGGTTCTTTTTCACTGGTCTTACTATCAATACAAATTTGGCAATTC
>CALCFH010000465.1 GCA_937900215.1 uncultured Cryomorphaceae bacterium | reverse complement strand
ACTTCCGATGGTTCTTCTAGTCTTAATGCCTTTGGACTTGGATTAAGCGCCAAATATTACTTCGCTTCTATATGGACCATCGAGACCAATTTGAATTACACTCGTCGCTCTGGAATGCAGATGAATCGTGAAATCCTAGGTACAAGTTTCGGTTTTGGTGCAGAAGAAGAAAAGTTTGCCGTTGAAACCCACTCTATTGATTTTATCGAAGTTCCCATTTTCTTAGGAATTCGATTGGCGCCTAGCCATCGCTTCAAAGCGGGTTACTACTTCGCTCCCATTATAAACATTCGCAATGAGGTTACGCATAGCCTAAAACCAATGAATTCTGATGTTTGGGAACACTCTACGCATTCTGAATCCGGTTATTCAGAAGCGTTCGAAAAGCTAGATCACGGATGGGCATTTGGCTACGAATGGACACCCAATGCACGCTTTGGAATTGGGCTAGATTATCTCCATGGACTTACTGATCTCAGTATAGATGCTCATTTCAATGAGAATTATGTTGATTTAAATCGTCAAGTAAAACTTCGCCTTGCCTACTATTTCTACTAATAGAAAACACTCTTTTTTACTCGCATTTGCTTTGGCATTTTCGGGACTGTTCTTTCATTCTTGTGAGAAGAACAATATGCCTACGCTTGCTTCCGGCACACCTGTTTTTGGATTAACAGGAGAATTAGATGGAGAAGTCCTCCAGCTAAATGCAGGACTAGAAGAGTGGTTTATGTTTACAAGGCTAACGCACGATTCTACAATGGCTACTATTCTGGAAGGTATTCTTGCTCAGGATACCACTGAGAGCCTAAAAAATGCTTGGTCTCTCAAATACAGAGCCCCTCAAAACTCTTCTGTCTTCAATGCCGATAGCGCGCTTGCAGTTGGTCTTCATTCTCTGTTTTCTATCGCTGGTGAAAAACCGATTAAAAACCTCTTCAAGGTTAAATTTAAAATGACCGATTCTATAAATATTTCAAATCCTGTTTGGAACTTTGGAAACGGAACATTTGCAACTACCATTTCGCCTAGCATTACCTATAATACAGATCTTCAAACTCAGTATCCCGTTCGTCTTACAACGGTGAACCCTTCCAACCTCTGCTTAACAAACGTAACTCATTACATCGATTTTTCTCAGGGCGATTGTCAAGGAAGCTTTGAGATTCATCAAGGTTCTACTTTTTCATTTTATTCCACCTGTGTGGCGCGAACAGGTAATCTAAATACGGTGAATTGGTTGGTAGATGGAATGCCTAGTGGCAGTGGTATATCGGGCAACTTTGTAAATCTATCACCTGGGTCGCATGAAATTTGTTCCGAGCAAATCTATGCCGATGGTTGTACTTATGTAAGTTGCAGAAATCTCGTTGTAGATTCCTTAGGTTACGCAACAGGTACTTTGTGCAACAACGACTTTACGTATGACATTGCACCCGAAATGACTTTTGACCCCAATCAACTCGGCACCTTTCAGCTCTCGTATTTTGATTATTCTGGCAAAGAATTTTCTACCTTTTTCAATCCCACCACTAGCACCTTAAACATTTTGGCTTCCTCTACTTATGAGAAAGATGCTTTTGGAAGGAATACTCGCCAATTAGAGTTTGAATACTCAGGTCCATTGCAATCAGCAGATGGACAAATAAAAATGGCCACAAACCTCAGAGGGAATATGGCCATTGTACTAGAATAACAAGTAAGCAGGCTTCTTTACTCAGCTACGATTACCTTAATCGTTCTGCTCAATTCTTCGCCATAGCTCATATGTGCTCCATTGGCAAATTGAAGAGTAAGCGTATGCTCGCCAGGAGAAAGTGTTAACTCCGCCTCTGTTTGTCCTCCACCGAAGTGAATATTCTTTTCATCAC
>CALCFH010000464.1 GCA_937900215.1 uncultured Cryomorphaceae bacterium | reverse complement strand
CTTATTACTAGCCTAGTGGGTTCTTTGGTTACCGAAAAAGCGGGCAAGAAGCTCGCTCAGATGCAGAATAAATACAATCCAGAACCTGAGGTTCCCGATGACCGTATTCTTATACCTGTATCCAATCCGGCCACCATGGAATACCTCCTAGACTTTGCTTTGGCTATTCGTAAGCCAGGCGGTAGTTGTCCGGTTATGGCTCTTACTGTTATTAAAGACTCAGACAGTGCGCGTGAAGAGGTAAGGCAAAGTAGAGAACTCCTCCATCAAGCCATTCGATATTTAACTTCTTTTGATGTACCTGCGGAAGCGGTTACGCGTATTGACATGAATGTGGCCAACGGCATTGTTCGAGCCCTCAATGAGAGAACAGCCAATGAGTTAGTAATGGGTTGGAATGACAAACTCTCTACTTCTGAATTCTTCTTTGGAACCACCCTCGACCGTGTTTTGAAAAACTGTACGCGCATGGTGTATGTTCTCAAACAGCAGCAACCGTGGAATACCAATGAGGATATTTTTGTTACGGTGCCCGCTCTTTCACATTTCGAAACCGGATTTACTCAATGGGTAGATAAGGCCATAGCTATGGCTAAGCACCTTACCGCTCGCCTTCACTTTGTTGGAGATGAACAGAGCTTAGCAGCGGTACATCATAGGTTAACCAATGAATATGGGAAGTTTCCAGCGCATTACCTTGCTTGCAGTATTTTGGAGATTCCAGAGGCAATAGAGAAAATTGCCGACTCAAATGATTTACTGTTCGTAATTAGCGCCAGAAAAGGTACCCTATCGGGTTCAGACGATTTAGATGCTCTTCCAAAAAGATTAATGCTTCAATTCCCCAAGAACAACATGGTTACGGTCTTCCCTTTTCAAGATGAAGAAGCGGTGCGCCAAAGTCAAGGCTATCCCATTACTTCCCTACCTCACTTTAATTCGCTTCGAAGACTCAATAAAAATTGGTTGCATTCCAAGAAATCCTAAACACTCTATTATGTTAGGACTAAAACTTCCTACTGACCCAAGATGGGTAGATATAGCTTCTAAAAATCTGGATGAGATATTGACTGACCACGCTTTCTGTGAACAAAAGGCTGCCAGTGCGGCTATATCTTTTATCGTTACCTATCCTGAATTAACCGATTTAGTAGTTGAAATGTCTGCCCTGGCTATTGAAGAGATGCAGCACTTTCAACAAGTACATGAAATCGCTATTCGAAGAGGAATTGTTTTGGGAAGGGATAGGAAGGATGAATATGTTGCACGAATTCAAAGCTTTTTCGTAAAAACTTCAGATAGAAAAGAGCGCTTAGTTCATAGACTCATCATTGCCGCTCTTATTGAAGCCCGAAGCTGCGAGCGATTTAAATTGCTGTCAGAAAGAATAGACGATGTAGAGTTAGCTAATTTCTATGCTCAACTCTTTGTGAGTGAGGCGACACATTATACGCTCTTCTTAGGTTTTGCCCGCAAATACGGTAAAAGAGAAGAGGTAGATATTCTTTGGAATGATTTGTTGAGCTTTGAGGCTCAAATAATGAGTGAATTAGGAAAAGAAGAAAAAATACATGGATAAACTAAAATCAACTGCCCTCTCCGAGGTGCATCGCAAGTTGGGAGCCAAAATGGTTCCTTTTGCTGGCTATGAAATGCCCCTTCAATACACAGGCCTTTTAGATGAACATCATGCAGTTCGGAATAATGCTGGAATGTTTGATGTTTCGCATATGGGTGAATTCTTAGTACAAGGAAAAGAGGCTCTCCCTTTTCTCCAAAAAGTTACTTCAAACGATGTCTCTAAATTGGTTCCTGGTAAAATTCAATACAGCTGTTTACCCAATGCTGAAGCGGGAATTGTAGACGACCTTTTGGTGTATTGCCTAGATGAGAATAAGTATATGTTGGTAGTCAATGCTTCCAATATAGACAAAGACTGGAGCTGGCTCCAGTCCTACGCCTCGGCTTTTGATGTACAACTAGAAAACAATAGCGATTCCATTAGCCTATTGGCCGTACAGGGGCCGAAGGTTGCTGAATTATTGCAATCTCTTACCCAGGTGTCTCTAAGCGAAATGACCTACTATACGTTCAAACGTGCTCCCTTCGCTGGGGTGGAAGATGTGATTATTTCTGCAACGGGTTATACAGGCGCAGGCGGATTTGAACTCTATCTTCCCAATGAGGCGGCCGAGAAGGTTTGGAATGCCATTAGCGCTTTACAGATTCCTCCTGCAGGATTGGCTGCTAGAGATACACTGCGATTGGAAAAAGGATTCTGTCTCTATGGCAATGACATCAACGATACTACCAATCCGCTTGAAGCTGGGCTTGGGTGGATTACTAAATTCACAAAAGAGTTTATTCAGTCTGACTCTCTTCTTGCTCTAAAAGAAGCTGGCTTGAAAAGAAAGCTAGTGGGATTTGGAATGATTGACCGCGGAATACCTAGACAGCATTATTCTATTGTTGATAAGGATGGCAATACCATTGGGGAGGTAAGCTCAGGAACCCAGTCGCCTACTTTAAATAGAGCCATTGGAATGGGCTATGTTCATATCGATCACAGCAAGGCCGGAACCGAAATATTCATTCAGGTAAGAGGAAAAAGCTTGAAGGCTGTGGTAGAGAAAATCCCATTTGTGCAGTAGAGCGATTTTCAGTTAGATAAATAAAAAAGGAGCTTCGGCTCCTTTTTACATTAAGAGCTGTGCCAATATGGCCAAGAGATACAATCCTATTACTGCGGCAACCATTCCGCCTACAAAAACAAAAAAAGATTTCAGTGATAGGATGGCCGTCACTGCAAAACCCGCATCGCCAGAGCTGTGATAGAGCTTCAAATTTCTACTCAAACGAGTGAGGTAAAGGCTGGCAGTAAAATATAGTATGGCAACGAGTATA
>CALCFH010000463.1 GCA_937900215.1 uncultured Cryomorphaceae bacterium | reverse complement strand
CTCCTGCTTCCAATCTTTCAACCTCAGCTCTCTATATACCAACCTTGAATTGCAATGCTGCAACGGCCTTCTTCTTTGCTGCGAAGACCTTCCTCTTTCCTGAAGCTTTCTTGCTCTAAACAGCAATGGTTAGGCGGAAGGCTTCGGCTTCTTTTGTCTATTCTTCATTAGGAAGAGACAGGTCTTCCTCCCGTCACGCTTAGTCTTCAGGCTCGTTTCTGAAAGCTGCGTCAATGCATTTGTATTCTAAGGGGAAGTGTTCGCACTCTGCAGAAAGATCTGCCTAGCGCGCAGCTTACTTTCTCTTTTCTTCAGGGTATTTCCTCCCTCCTTCCAACTTAAGACGGAAAGTAACTAAGTCCGTGGCCCTTCTGCAGATAGAATTCGCTTCCTTTCTACAAGGCCTGCAGCTGATTCTAGCTTACCCGAATAAAACTTCTTTTGAAGCCAATATTTCCGTTGCAGTAAAACTCAATTTGCAAAAAAAAGAAACCGTCTAAAAATTACTTTTTAGACGGTTTCAACTCATTCAACTTACGAGAAAGTTCTATACTATCATTCCGGCAGCAACGGTTTCGTTGGTAGCTTCATCGATTAGAATAATACTTCCTGTTTGTCTGTTTCTTCTGTATGAATCTAGAATAATCGGCTTGGTGCTGCGCATATGCACTTTTACTATTTCGTTCATACTCGCACTCTTCTCGCCTTCTTGTCTAGACAGATTGTTGATGTCCATTTTATATACCACATCCTTAATCATCACACGAGATTCGTTGGTCGTTTGACGCAAAATGTACTTACCTCCCAACTCCATCGGATGCTCGTTCAACCAACAAAGCATTACTTCTAGGTCTTGAGACGTTCTAGGTTGTGAATTTTCGCGCACTATCATATCTCCGCGAGAAACGTCGATGTCATCTTCCAATGTCATGCTTACAGACATAGGTGGGAAGGCCTGAGTTAAGTTTTCACCGAGTAGATCGATGGTCTTAATCTTCGACTTAAACCCGGAAGGAAGAACCACAACATTATCGCCCGGACGGAATATTCCTCCAGCTACTCTTCCTGCATAGCCTCTATAATCATGGTATTCATCTGAGTGCGGACGAATAACGGTTTGAACTGGGAAACGGGCATCGATATGATTTTGGTCTGAACCAATGTGAATGGTCTCCAGTGTGTACAATAAAGTAGAACCTTGGAACCAATCCATCTTTTCAGAGCGATCTACCACATTGTCACCGTGTAATGCACTGATTGGAATAAAGCGGATATCTGCTACATCCAACTTGGCAGCAAACTGTTCATACTCGCGCACGATCTCTTGAAATCTTTCCTCTTTATACTCTACCAAGTCCATCTTATTCACACAAACAATTAAGTGTGGAATCTGAAGAAGACTGGCAATATAGCTGTGGCGGCGAGTTTGCTCAATAACTCCTTTGCGGGCATCGATCAATATCAAGGCAAGATTGGCAGTAGAAGCTCCCGTAACCATGTTGCGGGTATACTGAATATGACCTGGAGTATCGGCAATAATAAACTTGCGCTTGGGAGTAGCGAAGTAGCGATACGCTACATCAATGGTAATTCCCTGTTCTCTTTCATCGCGCAATCCATCTGTAAGTAAAGAAAGATCTACGTGATCTAAACCCTTTCTTTCAGAAGTGGCACGCACTGCTTCCATCTGATCTTCAAAAATAGATTTTGAATCATAGAGCAAACGGCCAATAAGGGT
>CALCFH010000462.1 GCA_937900215.1 uncultured Cryomorphaceae bacterium | reverse complement strand
GGAAGAGTGCTCAATTCTGAGAGACCAAAGAAGAAAAAGAAACACAAAAAAGCACCCAGCAGGAAAGCAATAATAGGATTGTCTGAGAGAGAACTTGCAAACAAACCCATGGCCGCATAGGCGGAGCCTAAAAAGAACAGACCTATAAAAGAGCCCCAAGTACCCCCGCTATCAATGCTTCCGACTGGGGTGCCCAGTTGATAAATAGAATAAAAATAGAGTAGTGTAGGCAGGAGGGAGAGAAGAACCAAGGTAATGGCGGCGAAAAACTTAGCCAAAACAATATGCCATTCACTCAAGGGTTTTGTAAAGAGTAATTCTAAGGTGCCGTAGCGTTTTTCTTCCGCGAACATGCGCATGGTAATGGCAGGGAGTAAGAACATAAAAACCCAAGGCGATATTATAAAGAGCCCATCTAGATTGGCCCATCCGCTGTCTAGGAGGTTGAATCCACCTTTAAAAATCCATAAAAAAGCCGAGTTCAACAGAAGAAAGACGCAGAGCACTATGACGCCCGTAAGCGTATTGAAAAATCCTCTTAACTCTTTTAAAAATAATGCTCTCATGCGTGCACTTCCAATTGGTTAACCGACCAAGCCACTGGTTTCTCTTTAAAAAGAAGTTTGGTTTGAGACCATACGTCTTTAAATAACGGGCTTGCCCTATACGATTCTAAAAAGTCTATTTCTTCCCAAAGACTATACGTAAAGAAAATTTCTGGGTTGGAAACATCTTGCCAAAGCTCTAAATGAATGCATCCAGGCATAGCCCTTATATCTTTTGCCTTCGCATGAAATAGCGCGCTAAAGTTTTCTACTTCCGACAATCTAAAATGCATTTTAACTACTCTGCGAATCATAAAAGCGTAACGTCAATCCTATCGCGCAAATATATACCTAGCAAATGGCTAGCTCCCGTAATGCTTTCAGAAGAGCCTTTATTGATGCCAATTTCTAAATAATGGGCAGCGTTGATAATCGCTGCAATTTTTCCTTCACCCACCGCATCATAGCTATTTGAGATTTTATTGACCAGATATTTTCTTGGCAGTTTAATTTCAATCCGTCCATTCTCATGGCCTTTGGTTATTAAATTACCTGGAATATTGGTTACGATATTCCCAAATGTATCAACGTAGATGCAGCGTCCTGAAATTTTAGAGCGTCCTTCAGTAACTAAGGGCTCAATACTCTTGGTATCGAAGATACTTTCTACAACCCGTCCTAGAATCTCGGCTTGTCCCCCGCGTAGGAGATGGGCAGCCGCTTTGCTAAAAATGTCTAAAGCTGGAAAAGTGCTTACCTCTTTGTAAAAATCCAATTCAACATATAGGTCTCGTCTCAGTTCTCTTCGAATCATAGAAAGAACACCGTTGTTGGGCGCAATAAAATAGTGTCCACCCATCGACATTATCAACGGCTTTTGATTTTCAGTAGAGCCTTCATTCACAGCAATGATATGTACAGTGCCTTTTGGGAAGTGGGGGAAGGCCTGACCTACAATGTACGCGGCCTGCTCAATGTCATACGGATCAATAGAATTAGAAATGTCAACTATCTGAACATCTGTAATTTGAGAATATAAACTCCCCTTCACAGCGGCTACAAAATAGTCACGTGTACCATAATCTGTTGTAAGCGTAATTAAGGGCATTCACTTTTATCAAAATCATTACCTTCGAACGAGGGTAATTTGTGATTAATTTGCCACCAAAAGTACATCAAACAAAGTCTATTAAATCTCTGAAAACTTCCGAAAATGAAGCTTCTTCTAACCAAAGAGCTTACAACTTAGAAAACCTCGATCCCCAAAGTTTTTATGGGGCTCAGAACAAGTATTTTAATCAAATTCGCGCCTACTTCCCAAAGCTCAAAATCAGTGCGAGAGGTGGCGATATAACCGTACATGGAGAAGGCGACCAATTGGATCTGTTTAGCTCGAAGTTGGAACAGCTTCTAGAACATTTTCACAAGTACAACAGCCTCTCTGAAAGGGTTATTGAGAGAATAATGATGGAGGGTTCTGCGAACGAAAATCATCCGGATAAAAACGTTCTTCTTCATGGTGTAAACGGAC
>CALCFH010000461.1 GCA_937900215.1 uncultured Cryomorphaceae bacterium | reverse complement strand
ACCCGCGACCCCATGCGTGACAGGCATGTATTCTAACCAACTGAACTACCAAACCGTTTATTACTCCTCTTTCTCAAGAGATCGGCGTAATGCACCGTCCCAGTTTCAAAACCTCTAACAGTTTATCGTTTGGGAGCGCGAATATACTACAAGATTAGAAATAGTCAACTGCTTTTTAAAAGAATTCAAATAAATTGAATGATTTTTTTCTTTCGGCAAACCCATGAAATTGTGAATAACTGCTCAAAAGTTACTTATAGTTAACCAAACTATTAAGCTTAGGTTGGCGTTATAATTGAAAAGGAAAGAAATGAAATTAAAAGACTTTATACTGCCAGTTCTTTTTGTACTTGCAGTACTTGCTGTGATTGTTTTGTAGGGAGAGCAAAACCATCTGAATTCGCTTTTATCGTGCCATATTCTTGCGCTTCTGCAAGAATTCCACTAGAATAGGTTCTACGCCTTTGTCTATGTCTGCCTCAACCCAATCAATGCCCCACTGCCCGCAGATCAATTGCATGCTGCGCTGATACTTTTTAGCTGCCTCAGCATATTCTGATCTTATTTGACTTGGTTCTATCTGCAGTATCTCTCCCGTTTCTGAGTCTACTACTTTCAATGGTCTATTGCCGACAGCCCATTCTATCTCTGTGCTTTTCTGGTGAACATGAAACACTACTACATCATGGTTTCTGAAGCGCAAATGCTGCAACGCAGCTTTAAAATCGTCTAAGCGACTAGCATCCTCAAAAAGGTCAGTGAACAAAACAATTAAACTTCTTCGTTTTACCCTTTCAGCAAGTAAATGCAGAGACTGCGCGAGATCTGTTTTGCTGTTTTGAGAGGAGGGCTTAGTCCACTCTTCTGTCATTTTTTCTATCAGCCGTCTTTGGTGCAAACTCGTTATCCTAGCCTCCGAAAGAAAATCAAGCGAGTCTGTTACAAGTCCCAATCCAAAGGCATCTCTTTGCTTTTTAAGTAGGTGGAAGAGTGATGCAGAAGCCAAGAGCGAAAAGCCAAGTTTATTGGGCTTCTCTAAATCCATCTTTAAATCAAATGGAAAGCGCATGGAATTGGAAACATCTACTACACACCAACATCTCAGATTGGTTTCTTCTTCGTACCGCTTAATGTAATGCTTATCTGTTCTCGCTAACAATTTCCAATCCATATGACGGGTTGACTCTCCCGGTACGTAGGCTCTGTGTTCTGCAAATTCAACAGAGAAACCCTGATACGGACTTCTGTGCAATCCGGTAATGAAGCCTTCCACTACCCTTTTGGCCATAAGTTCTAGCCTTTCGGAAAAGTGTAGGGAGGGATCTTCTAGCGGATTGGAATTCATAGTATTGCAAATAAAACAAAAACGCCGACACTTATTGTGTCGGCGTTTTTAAATCTAAGACTCTTTTTTACATTGCAGCGTCTAGCTTGGCAGCCAAAGCAATTTTGGTAGCCACTCCTACTTGCTTATCCACCACCTCTCCATTTTTAAATACCAATAAGGTTGGGATGTTGCGAATGCCGAACCTCTGGGCGATTTCGCCATGCTCATCTACGTTCAATTTACCAATCACTGCCTTCTCTGCGTAGTCTTTCGACAATTCCTCTACAATGGGTCCAACCATTCTACACGGTCCACACCATTCTGCCCAAAAGTCTACCAATACTGGCTTATCTGAAGCTATAATTTCGTCGAAGTTTGTCGTTGTGATTTCTAATGCCATGCTTTCTATATTTCTATGTTAAGAGGTTGCCCTCGTTATGTGATTACAAATTTACCACCAGAAAGGACAATGCTTTGTCAGCAAGCCGATACTTTTTTACTGTTCACAAATTGATTCTGACTATCAGCTCAATTTAAACTCATATTCCGAACTAGCTAAGCTGGCCAACAAACGTTCGTCTACCTGAATCTTCATCTTTTGTTTGCTGCTCAGTGGAAGCCGATAGTCCTTGTGCGTTATTAAAAAAGAAACTTCTTTTACCGCCTCTTCGTCTTGCTCCTTTTGACTATCTGATAACAATATAGAGTCTAGATCTTCCAGCATTCTTCCATCTAAGCTATCCAAAGAGATTAGAATCTGCAGTTTTGAAAAGTCTTCTTTCAACAATGAAGGCACCAATCCAATTTTGCGCACCTTGGTATAAACCTTCTGACTATTCTCATTGAATTCTCTCAGTGCTTTTACGAAGAGTATGCGGTCTTTCTCAAAGAAGTGTCGGTTTTTAAGATACTCTTCATCCATCATAAAGACCTCAAAACTATCTTGGTAGTCTTCAAAAGTTAGAACGCCGTATTCTTTCCCTCTTTTGGTTATTCCGTGTTTTACCGCAGAAACCATCCCCACAAAACACAACTCCCTTCCTTTGGAATCCATGATGTCTTTTATAGATTTTAAATCGGTATTTGTGCAATATTTCATCACTGATTTAAAATCATCTAAGGGGTGGCTGGAAATGTACACGCCCAACACCTCTCTCTCCTTTTTGAGCTTTAGTGCACGCTCCCAAGGCGGACAATCAGGAAAAGGAAGATCGGGTTGCATTTCGGCAGATTCTTCTCCAAAGAGAGAAACCTGACTGGAGTTTTGAATTTCTTTGAGCGATTGCGCATAGCGGATGGATTTATCTAAAAACGATCTACCCTCCTCCTCATAAAAGAAAACACTTCGGTTGTTGTCTGAAAGGCTATCAAAAGCACCGCCCTCTACCAATTTGCTTAGCGTTTGCTTATTTACCGCTCGAAGATCTGCCCTTTGGAGAAAGTCTATATACGATTTATACGGACCGTCTTTCTCTCTTATTTGAACAATGTTTTCGCAAGCTGCTCCGCCTACTCCACTCATTCCGCCCAGGCCAAATCGCACTTCTCCGGCACGCGTAGCTGTAAAATCGTAATCGCTGTAATTTACATCTGGTCCCAATAAACGCAATCCCATCCGCTTACATTCTTCCATATAAAAGCTCACTTTCTTAATGTCATTGCGGTTATGAGTAAGCACGGCCGCCATGAATTCAGAGGGATAATGTGCTTTCAGATAAGCCGTTTGCCAAGCCACTACAGAATAGCAAGCCGCATGCGATTTATTAAAGGCATACTTGGCAAACTTCTCCCAGTCTTCCCAAATCTTTTCGAGCACTTTTTCTGGATGACCTTTCTCTATGGCCCCTTTCATAAACTTAGGCTTGAGTTCATCGAGCTGGGCCTTGATCTTTTTGCCCATTGCCTTTCTGAGCTTATCGGCTTCACCGCGGGTAAAACCACCAAGAATCCTACTCAATTGCATTACTTGCTCTTGGTATACTGTAATGCCATAGGTTTCAGCCAGTACCTCGCTCATGTCTTCAAGGTCAAAAACAATCTCCTCCAATCCGTTTTTTCGAGCGGCAAAGCTGGGGATGTATTCCATTGGGCCTGGACGATACAAGGCATTCATGGCAATAATGTCTTCAAAAACCGTAGGCTTTAATAGCTTTAGGTTTTTCTGCATTCCGAGCGATTCAAATTGAAACAAGCCGTTGGTCTCGCCTCTGGCAAAAAGCGCAATGGTTTCTTCATCGTCTAGTGGAAAATCGTCTGGGTCTAGGCGCTCTCCATAGTTTTTCTCAACGAGCTTGAGTGCGGTGGTAATAATGCTCAAGGTTTTCAGACCTAGAAAGTCCATTTTAAGCAATCCAGCACTTTCAACCACGGCATTGTCGAACTGCGTGGCCATCATGAAGGAATCTTTGGGAGTCATAACGGGCACGAGGTCCGTCATGTCTGTGGGGGTAATAATTACACCGCAGGCATGAATACCTGTATTTCGCAGAGAGCCTTCAATCTTAACCGCTGACCTCAACATCTTGCCCAAAGGCCCATCGTTGCGCACAATTTTACGCAAGTCTTCCACCTTCATCAGATCATCGGGCCTGAACTTTTCCTTCAATTCATTCTCAGGAGTGTTGAAGATCAAATCCAGAGAGCTGTTATCCGGTACCAGCTTGGCAAGGCGATTGACCTCATCTAAGGGCAGTTCTTTTACGCGCGAAGCGTCTCGAATGGCGCTTTTGGCGGCCATGGTACCATAGGTTATAATCTGTGCAACTTGATTTCTACCGTATTTATCGATTACATATTGAATCACTCGGTCTCTTCCCACATCGTCGAAGTCGATATCGATATCAGGCAGACTTACTCGATCTGGATTTAGGAAACGCTCAAAGAGCAGTCCGTACTTCAACGGATCTACATTGGTAATGCCAGTGCAATAAGCCACCACCGAACCCGCCGCCGAGCCACGGCCTGGTCCAACCGAAACCCCTAACTCTCGGGCTTTGGCGGTAAAGTCTTGAACTATGAGAAAATAACCTGGATAACCTGTTTTAGCAACCGTAGCCAATTCAAAATCAATGCGCTCTCGAATTTCCTCCGTGATTTCAGGATAGCGGTGCTCAGCACCCACATAGGTTAAGTGCCGGAGGTAAGCATTCTCTCCCCTTTTGCCGCCATCTTGCACATCTTCTGCACTTTCAAATTCTTTGGGAATATCAAAAGCCGGCAAGAGTACATCTCTTTTTAATTGATAGGATTCTATGCTATCTACCAAACTTTCAACCGTGCTTAAGGCCTTGGGGAGATCTTGAAACAACTCAGCCATTTCTTCCTTGCTCTTGAAATAGAAAGAATGATTGGGCATTCCGAATCGGAAGCCCCTTCCTCTGCCCAAAGGCATAGACTGAGATGCACCATCCTTTACACAGAGCAGAATGTCGTGCGCATCGTAATCTTCCTCTTCCAGATAATAGCACTCACTAGAGGCAAAATATTTTACATCATACTTGGCAGCCCATTCGAGAAGCTTTTTGTTCACAAAGGCCTCCTCCTCTAAGCCATGCCTATTGATTTCAATATAAAAATCTTCGCCAAACTGCTGATGCCACCAGCAAAAAGCTTCCTCCGCTTGCGCTTCGCCAACATTTAGTAGCAAAGAAGGAATCTCGCCATACAGTCCGCCCGTTGTGGCAATTACCTCTTTCTTATACTTGGCAACTAAATTCTTATCAATTCTAGGTTTGTAGTAGAATCCATCGGTATAGGCAATAGAACTCATTTTCACCAAATTCAAATAGCCCTCTTGGTTTTTCGCAAAAAAGGGAATTCGATAACCATTGTCTTGGTGGGTTCGGTCTGTATGATCTTGGTTTACATAGGCTTCGTAACCCAGAATGGGTTTAATGCCTTCTTTCTCTGCAGCATCTACAAAGGCAAAAGCACCAAACATATTGCCTATGTCTGCCAATCCAACCGCCTCCATTCCGAGCGACTTGGCCTTTTTTACGGTTGCTTTTATATCGCAGGTGGCTTCTAAAACGGAAAACTGACTGTGTACATGCAAGTGAGCGAAACGTATGCCTGTTGCATTTTGAATTGACTGAACTTCAGTTGTTGGGTTTAGAGTCTCTGTTTCCTCGAGAGCTTCCTCATAATTATCTACCTTGATTCCCAATAGAGGAAAAGGACTTGGATTTTGTTCTCGGAAGCGTGCGAACTGCTCTGGCGTAAATTGTGCCGATTGACTAGAAATCACTCCAATCCGCAGCATTTCAAGAAAGCATCGGGCAGTAGCATCCACATCAGCGGCGGCATTATGGGCTGCATCAAAGCCTTCCCCAAAGAGTTTCTGGTGTAGTTCGGTTAAGGTGGGCCATTTGTATTTGCCTCCTTTCCCCCCTGGAATGGCACAAAACTCCGTTCCGTCTTCCTTGGTATCTATGGTTGGAAGCTGCAGCAAGGGTGAAGACATTCCCAAGCGATAATGCTCGGCTCCAACAATGTTCAAATCGAACTCTATGTTTTGACCAACTACAATCTTTGTCTTCGAGAGTACCGTTTCAAATAGGCTTAAAACCTCTTCAAGTGGTAATCCATGTTCTTTGGCATATTCTGTAGATATGCCATGAATTTTAGCCGAATTGAAAGGGATGTCGAATCCTTCCGGGCGAACGATAAAGTTGTTAGAAGAAATTAAAGCGCCCGTTTCATCGTGAAGCTGCCAAGCAATTTGCACC
>CALCFH010000460.1 GCA_937900215.1 uncultured Cryomorphaceae bacterium | reverse complement strand
ATCGTATTGTCCGAACAAGCGAATTCTTTCTTCTCGATCCGTTATGGAAGGATCTTCCAGTGTTTTGGGCCAATCTGAACGCAAGGGAACTTGCATTATTCCAAACCCATCTCTTTTCAATACTCTGTAAATTTCTGATAGCGCTTTTTTATCATCTGGAACATGTTCTAGAACATGATTGCAAAAAACCACATCATAGGTGCCATTTTGGAAAGGCATATTCTGTACATCCATCTTTACATCTGCGATGGGCGACAAAAGATCAGCAGTTGTATAATCGATGTTTTTCATTTTCCTGAAAAGAGGAAGGAAACATTGCTCTGGTGCGATATGCAAGAGTTTTCTTTGCTTGTGGAAGAAATCCGTTTCTCTTTTCAAATAAAGCCACATTAACCTGTGTCTTTCTAGGCTATGAGAGGAAGGTGAAAGTGCATTTTCTCTTTGTACATCACCATAACCATATGGAAGTAATTTCCTGTATTTCTTTCCGTCAATCGGATCTTCAAAATTATTTCCAGCCAAAAAAACAGGAGCGATGTACTTAAAAACATAACTCAAACGAATCAGCAAAGGCCTTGGAATTGTATTTAAAAGGAATGAAAATAGTTTGGAACCCATATTATGAACCAAATGGATTTCCTGTTACTCTAAAAACAGGTTCAAAAGAAGATAAAATCTCTGGCTGACCATTTACAACGGCCACATCGTGCTCATAGTGCGCGCTTGGCTTTCCATCGTGCGTTACAATCGTCCATCCATCTTTTAGTTGTTTAACCCTATGCGTTCCCATATTTATCATGGGTTCAATAGCTACTACCAGTCCTTCTTGAATTTTCTTACCCTTGCCACGTCTTCCAAAATTCGGAACCTGCGGTTCCTCATGCAGTTGCTGACCCAAGCCATGGCCCACCAATTCTTTTACAACACCATAGCCTTTGGAAGTCGCATAGGTTTCTATTGCGCAGCCAATATCTCCAATTCTATTGCCCACCTTCAATTCAGCCAACCCCAAATAGAGCGCTTCGTAGGTAGTTTTTAAAAGGGCAAAAACCTCATCTGAAACCTTTCCAACCATAAAAGTGAAAGCTTGGTCTCCATAAAATCCGTTTTTAAAAACTCCGCAATCAATAGAAACAATGTCTCCTTCTTTCAAAGACCTATTGGTCGGAATGCCGTGAACAACCTGCTCATTAACAGACGTTAAAAGGGTGTTTGGACAGTCATACAAACCTAGAAAACCCGGAACGGCCTTGTGGTCTCGAATGTATTGTTCTGCCAATGCGTCTAGCGCCAAAGGGCTTACACCTGGTTTAATCTCGGCTGCAAGCATACCCAAGGTCTCACTAACGAGCATTGCGCTCTCGCGCATAATCTCAATTTCTTCTAGCGATTTATATCGAATCATCTACCAAATCTAAATAGTCCCCTTCTCTTTTTTGTTCCAAAGTCTTTATTCATCTTTTCAAGAGAAGAATCTTGCCCACTCAAATTTTGATAGATAACGCCCCAGCCAGGGAATCCATTAAAATTTCGATCATCGATAAAAATATCTGCGTGAATTTTTCTTCCTGTTTCAGGGTGGTTTAGATCTTCCTCCGGAAAACCCTTATTCACGGCATAAAAATCAATGCCATTTTCTTCACAGAATGTAACCGCCTCTTGAAGTCTTTTGTTCACTCGGTAAGTCCATAGTATCAAACGATGACCATCTCTCTGAAGCATTTTCAATGTTTCGAAAGCAAAAGGCATTGGCTTACCAATACCGGGATATCGATCTTCTACAATAGTACCGTCAAAATCAACGGCTATTAAAAGTTTCTTTTCCATTAATCAACAATTAGACTTGAACCTGTCATAGCCTTTGGAATTTCTAAACGCATAAGATGTAAAACGGTGGGTGCCACATCTCCAAGAACACCTTCTTTCAGTCTATAGTTTTCCTTCGTTGGCGAAAGTACAAAACATGGAACAGGCTGCGTAGTATGCGCTGTATTTGGACTTCCGTCTGGATTAATCAAACAATCTGCATTGCCGTGATCTGCCAGAATAATCATTCTATACTGATTTTTCAGTGCACATTCCACGACAGCTTGGGCACATTGATCTACTGTTTCGCAAGCCTTAATGGCGGCTTCCATAATTCCAGTATGACCAACCATATCTGGGTTAGCAAAGTTGAGGCAAATAAAATCGGCTGGATTTGAGTCTATGTCGGAGATAATCTTGTCTCGAATATCGAAGGCACTCATTTCTGGCTGCAAATCATAGGTTGCAACCTTTGGAGAAGGACAAAGCAGTCTTCTCTCACCATCGAAGGGTGTTTCCCTTCCACCTGAAAAGAAAAAAGTAACATGAGGGTACTTTTCAGTCTCTGCAATTCTAACTTGAGTTTTACCCTCTCTAGACAGTACTTCTCCTAAAGTCTCCGACAAATTGTCTTTTTCAAAAACGACATTCACTCCCTTAAATGAATCATCGTAATTTGTTAACGTATTGTAATTCAAAGACAAACTCTTCATATTCCACTCTGGAAAATCTTTTTGAGTAAGCACCTCTGTAATTTGTCGACCTCTATCTGTTCTATAGTTAAAGCAGATGGCTACATCGCCATCTTTGAGAAGGTGTGCTTTTTCTTCTTGACCTCTAATCGAAGCAGGAAGTATGAACTCATCCGTAATGTCTTTACTATAACTTGCTTGGATGGCTAAAGTGGCTGAATCAAACAACTCTCCTTCGCCTTTTACTAGGAGGTCATAGGCTTTCTTTACTCTCTCCCACCGATGATCTCTATCCATTGCATAGTATCTACCACAAACCGAGGCAATCTTTCCTTTAGTCCCTTTAAGAGCCTCTTCTATTTCTTTGACGAAATGGATACCACTTTTGGGATCGCAATCCCTTCCATCAGTAAAAACATGCACAAAAAACCGCTCGATTTCATGTGATTCAGCCATTGCTATCAAGGCTTTTAAATGATTGATATGCGAGTGCACACCACCATTCGAAACCAGTCCGAAAAGATGTAAATCTTTGTTATTCACTTTAGCCGAGTGCATTGCATCTAGGAGTGTCTCTTCTTTGAAAAAAGTTCCTTCTTCAATCGCCAAATTGATTTTTACTAAATCTTGGTAGACCACCCTTCCGGCGCCAAGGTTCATATGTCCTACTTCAGAATTGCCCATTTGACCGTCGGGCAAACCCACGGCTCTTCCACTTGCCTCTAAGCGGGTATTTGGATACAAGCTATAAAGGCTATCAATAAAAGGTGTTTTTGCTTTATCAATGGCAGAGACATTTTTATTGGCAGCCATACCCCATCCATCTAGGATCATTAAAAAGGCCTTATTACTCACGAGATTTGCTTTTGGCAAAGGTAAGAAAGTAGCAAGGCTTAGAGCAGAGACTCTAACTCAGCAATGGCGTGTCTGATATTGTCTCTTACCTCTAGAAGGCTTGCCTCCATCATATAACAAGGAGCGCATATAATTCTGTTCTTTATGTCGATCGAAATTTCCTTCACGGATTTCATTTGCACAAGAGCACCTGTGCTTTCCATTCCTGCACTAATTCCTTTTATGTCATAGGGAGAAGGCTCAGCAGTAGTTCCAACGCTCAGTTCAAGCCTAAGCTCAGTATTCTGGAATGCCTTGGCCAATGTAGTCGGACTCATGCAAAGTGCTACGATCGGCTTCTTATGCTCAACACAGCCTTGGAGAAAGTCCTTCACTTCTGGTATTATGGAACTGGAGGGTCCTTCAAATGCCCAATTTGTAAAGTTTTTAGCGGTTCCGAATCCACCTGGCATAAGCAGCGCATCGAAAGAATGAAGGTCGACTTCTTTTAAGTTCAGAACATTTCCCCTTGCAATTCTTGCCGATTCTACCAGAACATTCCTTGTTTCATTCATTGCCTCACCATTCAGGTGATTTACAACGTGAAATTGCTGAATATCTGGAGCAAGGCATTGATACGAATGACCTAATTCTTCAATAGCAAGGAGGCTAAGAACTGCTTCCTGAATCTCCGTTCCATCGTAAACCCCGGAACCATGTAAAAGAACTGCAATTTTCATGTTGTCTATTCGTATTAGGGTTCAAAATCGCTTTAATGAACCAAGTTTATGATTTCTTCTTTAACTCTTCCAAGCCTGTTCTAGCCTTCTGATGGAGACCCTCGTAATAAGGAAAGCCTTTGCAATTGAGTGTTTTAGTATAAAATTCTTCGGCCTTATTCGTTTCTCCTAGGCCTCCAAAGGTATAGGCAAGGTAAAGGTGGCTATTTGCACAGCTAAAATTCATTTCTTGGGCACAGTCGGCGATGGCTAAAGTAAATTCGTTTTTGGCAGAAAGAAAATTATTTTGTCGAAACGCCACTCTCCCTCTGCGGTAATGGAATTCATGTTTGGCCGAAAGAGAACGAAGGCATTGTGCCTTTAGACCTTCTCTGTTCAAAACCTCCCAAGCTAGCTTATCGTATCCGCCATCGAATAAGAGCCGTGCTCGTATGAGGTCTATAGGAAAATCTTGAGCTAGGTCAGCCATTGCTTGTGCATCGGAACTTGAATTTGCTGGCAGATTCAGAGCTTTAAGTTTGGAATTCTCAGCTGCTTCTATTTGATTGTTGAAGGCATAATGCCACCATAGATAGCGATACGCAGCCACTCTATGGTTTGGCCCTTTCGATTCATTTAGAAACTTAACAAACCAGATTGCTGCTTTTGGATCTTGTTTGTTTAAAAGCAATTTGCCCATAACAAAATCCATATAGGGATAAGGCTCAATTTCTTTAGATGAAACTCGCTTTTTAAGAAGGAGGATGGCTTTGTCATTCTGCCCTTTTTGCAGCAATTGCAAGCTCTCCATATACATCATGAAAGCGCTTGTCTCTACTGAAACGCCAAAAGACGAAAGCAATTCACTTGAGTCTTCTAGCAGTTGGTAGCGCACCAAACAGTACATATAAGCAAATTCATCGCGGAAAAGTGAATTCTCTTGGATGCTTTCTGACCTTAGGGCAGAAGACATGAGTCTCATTCCTTTTTCAACCGAACCCTTCATACCAATAAGTTTGGTGAAAATGCGATAGTTCTCCGGCAGGCTTCCAACCGTAGTCAATAGGAGTCCATTTCCAAATTGAACCAACGGATCGCTAGAGAACCTCTCCTTGCCTCCTTCTAGCCTATTAAAGGCCTGATATCCACTCCAAGCCGCACTAAATTGATTGCCATAGCGCATATGAAGAAAGGCCTGCATCAAGTACAATTCAGAGCTACAAATAAAAGTATGTCTATCTCGAATTGAGCCCTTCTCTATCTGATCAATGATGCTTGAGAATTCTTTCTCTACATCTGAAAAAGCAGATTGCTGATCTGGGAGGAAGGCCTGAAAAAACAAAGCACGGCCCTTTAAGAAGGGAACAAATAGATTATCAGGATGGATTCTCTCAAAGATATTCAGCGCCTTCTTTGCTTCTATTAGTTTAGAATCCAGAATGAGTTGCTGTATACGTGCAAGCTCAGGATGATATTCAAAAACAAGCTCGGCCTTTAGAGAAGCCGAGCTTGTTATAAAAATGAGTATGTATAAGTACTTTTTCAACAAGGCCAAGCCTTAGTGAAGCGATTTGAAAATCTCCTCCATTCTGGCTTCCTCTTCTCTAGCCAAATCTGGATCTACCAATATTCTGCCTGAGTGCTCGTCTGTAATAACTTTTCTACGTGCTGCAATTTCAAGCTGACGTTGAGGAGGAATAGTAAAGAATGAACCGCCTGACGCGCCCCTTTCTACAGGTACCACTGCCAATCTGTTAATGACATTGTTGCGAATGCGGTTATAGGCAGCAATAAGCCTTTGATCGATCATTTTGGTATATTCAGCAGACTTCACAATAAGGGCGTCTTCTTCCTTTTGAGTCTCTGCCAAAATACCTTCCAACTCAGCCTTTTTGTGTTTCAAGTGATGCTTGCGCTCTTCTAGACGTGTTTTCAACTCATCTATTTGAACTGTCTTTGTATCTACACGAAATTTCTGCTCCTTAATGCGCTTCTCAGATAATTGAATTTCCAAATCTTGAAATTCCATTTCCTTGGTAATCGCATCAAACTCGCGATTATTTCGCACGTTCTTTTGTTGCTCTTCGTACTTCTTTATGCGGGCTTGACAATCTTTGATTAGGATTTTCTTTTCCTTAATCTCAGTCTCTTGCTCTTTGACCTCTTCTTCCATCTTTGAAAGTCGTGTATCGAGCCCTGCAATTTCGTCTTCAAGATCCTCAACTTCAAGAGGAAGCTCACCGCGCACATTGCGTATAGAATCTAGTCTTGAATCGATCAGTTGCAAG
>CALCFH010000459.1 GCA_937900215.1 uncultured Cryomorphaceae bacterium | reverse complement strand
GGTCTTTCGAATTTTGGAGTAGAAACACTTAGAAGCTTAACTGAATCTACTTTATTTATAATGTGGCTAACCCATAAAGAATATTGGGTTCCTGAAGGATGAAGTCCATCGCCCGCTATCAGTTGAGGTTCACTCATGCCTCTTCTTGAAATAGGGGTGATATTGAAAAAGGCTAGATTTAAGCTATCTGCCATCTGTTTAGCTATAGAATTGTATGCATCCAATTGCTGACTGATTATAAACGGATTAGCACTCTGCTGTCCAAATGGAGTATAGGCGTAATCAGGAATAGAAACTAGAATGAATCTACTTGAGTCGTTGTTGACATAGCTTAAAGCAGAATCAATTAGACTAAGAAGTTGAGGTTTATAGAGGGCAATTGGCAATCCTTGGTACTGATTGTTTACGCCAATCAATAAGGATACAAGATTGAAATTCTTTTTCTTAAGCCCCTGGCCTTGGATTGCATTTAGAAGTTGATCTGTTCGCCAACCAGTTGTAGCAATTATTTGAAGGGTATCTCGATTGTATCCTTGATTTGCCAAGCTATCGAGTAATTGCTCTGGCCATCTAAGATTTGCCTGTATACTTTGCCCTATGGTATACGAATCTCCCAAGGCAAGCATGCGGATCGGTTCGTTGGTATTCCATTGGCTCAATCCGTTTAAAGAAAAGAGGAAAAAAGTTGAATACAGTCCAACCAGAAATAGTAGTGCCTTTTTCTTTGGTTGGATGGGTTTACTACTACTCATTACTAGTCCGTTCTTCCTTTATACTCCGCATACAGTTTTCTTGATAAAACAAAAGGTTCTTCAATGGCAGAATCAGAATTAAGAAGAGATTTGGCTTCAGTTCTTGTACTAATCCATCCCATCAAATCTCTTTTTAATCTTTCTTCAAGGTGGGTATATAGCCAAAAATGCGATTGATGAATTCGGTTTTTCTCAAACCATCCCACGGATTGTATGAACTGAAAATAGTCTTTAATCTGAATCCAAACGCGCTCCATATCCTTCTGACTCATGCTGCTACAGTGTGATACTTTACAATTCCAACCGCTTTCACTTTCGGTTAAAAGCCGAACAGCTTGATTGGTTTCACTAACGGCACGCTTAGCAGCAAGAAGATTTTCTCCATCTGCCTTATTAATTAAAATAAGATCGGCCAATTCCATAATACCTCTTTTAATTCCTTGCAGCTGGTCGCCGGCTCCTGTAATTAAGAGAAGAAGAAGTAGGTCAGATAATTTTTTAACCACCGCCTCAGATTGTCCAATGCCGACCGTCTCAATGAAGATGTAGTTGTAACCAGCAAATTCACAAAGTCGTATGGTTTCTAAGGTTCTCTTTGCCACGCCACCGAGTGACCCACCGCTCGGGCTCGGTCGAATAAATGCAAGAGGGTCGCGTGCGAGGTCATTCATTCTTGTCTTGTCTCCAAGAATGCTTCCGCCGCTAATGGGACTACTTGGATCAATGGCTAAGACAGCTATTTTTTGCTCTAAATTCTGAGTAATAAAGAGTCCTAATTGCTCAATAAATGTGCTTTTTCCTGCGCCTGGAACACCTGTTATACCAATTCTAAAGCTTGGATTTTCTGGCTTTCCAAGCCTTTCAAAAAGTTGTTCAGCAAGTAGATTGTCATTCTCTAGAGAGCTTTCAATAAGAGAAATAGCTCTTCCAAGATGGGCTCTATTGCCTTGCTTTATTCCATCCGCCCAAAGAGATAAATCAGGCCACTTAGGCATGGGAGGAGTTCCATTTGTTTAGAATTGTAGCTGCTGCTTTGGCAATGGGCGTACCAGGACCAAAAATGGCCTTAACCCCATTTTGCAATAGAAATTCATAATCCCTCTTTGGTATTACTCCGCCAACAACCACATCAATATCAGGTCTTCCCAGTTCAGTTAATTCATGGATTAGCTCAGGAACCAAGGTTTTATGACCGGCAGCCAGTGAAGAAACGCCCACAAGATGTACATCGTTTTCAACGGCTTGTAGTGCAGCTTCGGCCGGAGTTTGAAACAAGGGTCCAATGTCTACATCAAATCCTAAATCTGCAAAACTCGTTGCAACTACCTTCGCTCCTCGGTCATGACCATCTTGTCCCATTTTGGCAATGAGAATGCGTGGTCTCCTTCCCTCTAGAGTCTCAAATTCTTCTACTTGCCTGCGTACAGCAATAAATTCTTCGTTGTTTTTTATCTCTTTTGAATACACACCGCTGATGGATCTAATTTCGGCTTTATATCTTCCAAACTGATTTTCAAGTGCGTCTGAAATTTCACCCAAAGTACAGCGCTCACGAGCGGCAACAACAGCCAATTCAAGTAAATTTCCACTGCCATTTTTAGCCGCCAAGTCCAAATTCTTTAAGCAGGCAGAAACGGCTTTTTCATTTCTATTTTGCTTAAGGGTTTTAAGGCGTTCTATTTGACTTCTCCTTACTTCAGAATTGTCAACTTCTAAAGTATCAATATCCGTTTCTTGAAGTGCTTGGAAGGCATTTACGCCCACAATGATGTCTTGGCCACTATCAATTCTAGCC
>CALCFH010000458.1 GCA_937900215.1 uncultured Cryomorphaceae bacterium | reverse complement strand
AGAAGTCTTCCTTTAATTCAAAAGCGTCGGTATAGACCCATTTGTAATGGGCATTAGACAAGTTGCCTTTCTCCTTCCACGACTGAAAACGCCAATATTGCCATTCAAAAAAAGCCTTTGCCCTTTCCTTTCCCAAAGCGGCAGCCACTAGTTTTGAGGCGGTAGTATATACTTTTAACTTAAATTCTGTCTGCATTAGTTTTGCTCCAATCGACTAAGATATTGCTGATATACTCTGGCATATCGGTTGTGTCTGTCTAAGCTATTAGAGTCGTTGAACTCATGATAACCCAGGCGATCTACACTGGCTACCATATAATAATAGCTGTGCTTAGCTGAATTTAAAACGGCCTTTACCGCTTGCATAGATGGTATGTTTATCGGTCCGGGTGGAAGTCCTTCATACTTGTATGTATTGTAAGGAGAATCAAATTCGAGATGCACAAAGTAGACACGCTTGATAACAGAATCAGGGTAAACACTTTGAATTCCTGCGATTACCGTTGGATCGGATTGCAGTTTCCAACCCGATTTCAATCGATTCAAATACAATCCGGCTACAATAGGCATTTCATCCACCATAGCGGTTTCCTTTTCGGTAATACTGGCCAAGCAAATCACTTCTTCTTTTGTTAGGCCCGAGGCGCTTAATGCCGCCGCATTTTCTTTCCAAAACCGATTCGATTCTTTCTGCATTCGCTCTATAAACGCTTCTGGGCTTGTATTCCAATACAGCTCATAGGTGTTCGGAAGGATAATGCTGGTCCAGTTCTCTTTGGTCATTCCAAGCTTATCTAAAAGTGTAGAACTTCTAAAATAGTCAGCCCAATCTACTGAGTCTGTTTCAAGTTGACTGCCCAAAACAGCTGCCAAACCATAGGGTCCAGACGCGCCGTTAATAACAACCTTCAATGGATCTTGATTGCCCGATTTCCATCGATTCAACACCGCATTTACTTTCTCTCCTTTTTTCAAGACATAGTGTCCGGGCTTTAGATTGTTTACCTTCTTGAACTCTGCCAATTTTACCAAGAAGCGACTTTCTTCTAAAAACCCTTCACTTATCGCATCTTCCTTTACATATCTCCATTCTGTGCGATCTGTATAGATGTAGAACGATCCTTCCCTCTTAACTTCCATTCCAATAAAATTAGAATAGAGATAATACCCGGCCCCAAGGCCTACCAAAATCAAAACCATTGCAATTCTAAAAATCCACTTTTTCATAGCGTTGAGATATATTCAGATAAGGCCAATACTTTCGGATGATTGGGCCATTGTTTCTTTAATTGATTCAGTTCGGTTTGAAGCTCTGCGGTTTTTCCTTTTTGCGAGTTCAATACTAGCCGATTAATTCGAGCGAGCAAATAGTCTGGATGAAATTCTATACACCTATTTAAATATTTCTCAGCTTCGGTAAGATTTCCTTCCAACATGGCAATATAACCCAAGCCGTTCATGGCTTCAGCCGTACGATTGTTCTCTTTATACATCCATCGATACTGCTCTCTTGCCGCGTCTAGATTCTCTTCTGTCAACAAATAGGCAGCATAGGCGCTTCGGAAGGAAAGCACAAAGGGAGCCGCTTGAATACTGGCCCTAAAAAAACCATCGATTTCTTTCTTCGCCATCGGTTCTTCTTCCTTCCATGCAACCGCCAATCGATAGGCTGTCCATGCGAAACGATTGTCAAACGATTGTTGTTGAAGCATTTCAATGGGCATAGGCTTTTTCAAACTCCAATCTACCAAGGCCCTATTCTGTCCTCTTAAGAAATAATAATGCACTTGGGCCATCCATCCTTCCCATCCATCTAAACCTAAATAGACCTGTGCTGAGTCTAGTAGAATCTCTTGATTATCAAAGCGTTCATATTGTTGGAGATAGGCTTTTAATCGGCTTAATTTATCTGGATTCTTTTGATTTACCGCATACAAACCCAGTTCAACCGAAGGATTTGAAAGTGCCTTGAGGCTGGGAACCCTAATGTAATGATCATGCACACTTACGTGAGGAATATCTGCACTTCCCCTTTGAGGCATATGGCAAGAAACACAATTGTTTTCAGCCTTATTGAGCTCTTCTGCCGGGGCATTGCAGTCTATTTTCGGCTTAGTATGACAGCTTTGACATTGATTGTTAAAGTGCTGTGCATTTGTTTTTTGAACAGATATATGCGGATTATGGCAAGAAGTACACACAAATTCACCTTCACTTTGTAAATAGCACTCACTCATTTTAAAGCGCTGAATATGCCCCGCCATGATAAAGGCTTCATTCTCCCCATTGGGCCTCGGCATATAAATTTCCATTACTTCATTCAGATGCTTACCCGGACGAAAATCGAAGAAGGTCTTGCCTAGTTTTAATACTGCATTTCCCTGCAGATGACAGCGCTGGCAGATTTCCATTTGCAATTCCGCGCTGAGCTTTTTGGGATTTACAATGCTAAAATCGATGTATTTAGATGTATCTGTAATCTCTCCTCTTTGTATTTTGGCGATATGTGCTTCCCCCGGTCCATGGCAACGTTCGCAATCGATACCCTGCCCTACAGCTTCAAACTTATTCTCCGATCCCAAAACAAATTCAGTGGGCATTGCATTGTGGCAACTCATGCATTCCAATCCTATCAGGCGATTGAAACGAGAGTTACTTCCATTTTCAAAACCGGGGGGCAAATCAAGCTTTCCTTTTTGGGTATACCATGTAAAAGGCATTTGGTGCACATATTCGCCTTCCGAATACAGATGCGAGTTGGTGTGCTGTCCAGAACCAATGATGTAATTCACTTTGGTATTTAAGCGGTTGGATGTATCCTTCCCATCCAATCGAAACTCCTTTAGAAATAAAGAATCTCCTTTGAATTCAGGCTGATAGTACAAATTGAGAATGCTATCGTACAGCAGCGGTATTTCGGTTGGAAGGGCACTTTTTGCTCTATGCGCCCATCCAAAAGACTTGCCCATTCCGGTTTCTATGTAGGAGTCGTAGATGGAAGTGTGACAAGCTCTGCAGGTTTGCATTCCAACATATCCAACCGAATCATTGAAACTTGCATAAGTGCTTGACTCTTCTAATTCAGGTGGGCTATTCTGGCATTTCGAAAGGGCGAAGGCCAAAATACAAAGTCCGAAAAAAACCAAAAAGCGCATACTTTTCATAGAATACATTGATAAACGCATTCGTCTTCAAAACCTTCCCTTGTTTTAGCCCACTCCTTTAAAACACCTATTTGCACAAAGCCCACCGACTCAAAAAGAGCTATGCTTTCCATATTCCACAAGCGAATATTGCAATACAACTGATGCATTAGCCACTGCTCACTGGCGTAGGTTTTAATTAATTGAAGTGCTTCTTTAGCATAGCCTTTTCCTCGAAAACCTGCATTCAAAAGGATGCTCACTCCTGCCCTCGCATGTTTGGGATTGAAGTCGAAAAGATCGAGATGACCGATGGCCTTTTCATTTTCCTTAAGACACAAGATCAGTCGCAATTGTTTGGCAGAATAAAAATCTTCTGAGGCGCGCTCAATGTATTCTTCCATTAAAGCCTTGCTGTAAGGAATATGCACTTCTGAATACTTAAAAAAATCAGGACTGTTCTCCCAATGTAGGAGTTGCAGCAGATCTTGAGGTTCTACAGCACGCAGTTGTATCTTTTCTCCCGCAATCATACTATTTATATGGAATAAAACCTTCAAACACCTGCTCAGCAGGGCCGGTTAAATAAATATCCGTAAAGTACTTTTCTGCTCGTCGGTATTCTACTTCCAAACTTCCGCCTAAAGCCTTAATGGCTTTCTTTCCTTCTAGACTCTCTTCCTCAAAGGCCAAAACCAAGGCTACAGCCGTGGCTCCCGTTCCGCAAGCCAAGGTTTCTGCTTCCACTCCCCTTTCGAAAGTTCTGATTTCATAGGGACTCTCTTTGGAAAGAATATAGTTCACATTGGTTCCTCCGGGCATAAAATGAGCATGATGACGAATCGGAAGCGCCCTCTCAAGCAAGGAGAAATTTTCACTCTCTTCTACAAACTCTACATAATGCGGAGATCCCGTATCAATGAAGAAGCCCTTTTCGAAAGAGCGAGGCCAATGGCAATCATTCATCTTTAAGCGAATTCTTCCATCATTAAAACGTTCGGCCGAATGCGGACCATCTGAGGCCAAGAAAAAATACTGTTCTTTTCGAATTCCTAAGGAATGGGCAAATTGAACCGCACAGCGTCCCCCATTGCCACAGAGACTTCCAGCCCTTCCATCTGCATTGTAGTATAGCATTTCGAAATCGTAAGAAGGGTTCTTTACTAGAACAATAAGTCCATCTCCTCCTACCCCAAAATGCCGATCGCAAACACTCTGAACAAAATCTTCTGATAAAGATGGATAGAGTCCCGCAAGATTGTCGATCATAACGAAGTCATTACCTGCACCATGAAACTTTTTAAAGGGAATATGCATTCTTTAGTTTAAAGGGGTTAAATTAGGGTTAAAACGCACCATCTGAAAGCGAGGTTCGTTGAACAGGTATAGAAATTGATTTTCTGTAGAACATTCTAATTATAAAATACTGACATCCATGAAGAAAGCTTTGAGTATCATCGGAATTAGTGTTGCGAGCACACTGATAACTCTCGCTCTGTATTCACATTATATGGTTCATCCTCAGGCTGAGATTATTCAAGCCGAAGCGGCTCCTACTCCAAGCAGAGTTAATTACAGTCCGCCCTTTGACGCAAATTTTGTAACAGCCGCAGAAATGACAGTAAACGCAGTAGTGCATGTCAAGACGTCATTCCAACAAACATCTGCTCCAACAAATCCATTTGAATTATTTTTCGGAAATCCAAATGGCCGTCCGCAGATTGTACAAGGAACTGGCTCGGGAGTAATCATCAGCAGCGATGGATATATCATTACGAAT
>CALCFH010000457.1 GCA_937900215.1 uncultured Cryomorphaceae bacterium | reverse complement strand
CCCGCATTTTCAGTTTGTTCTTTTCTTCGGTTTCTCTTCTCTTTTTTTCATTCCCTCCTCTGCCTTTTACCTGCCTGCTCGTTCGTCCCTATGCTTGGCGCTATCTAGTTTACAGTACGGTCTTATGTATCTGTTTTCATGCTTCTTTTTCCTTCCTCCAACCCGTTCCTTTTCTCTTTCTTTCTCTTGGCTTTCTCTTGACTTATCGGCTTTTCTCCTTCGTTTTGCAAGAGCACTATACGTCTTTCGTAGAAAATACATTTTATTGCAATACATTTTGTATGAGCTAGTTATTGCTAAATCCGTATACTCATTAACTTGTTTTTTTCGAAGGGGAATTTCACCTTTGTCTCCATCCAAATGATTCACCTCACTGTTTGCTCATAAAATTGTTTTCCCATTCCCAAGCCCTTAAATGCTTTTCGCTCTTACGCATGAGTCAAAACCGAATTCCTTTTCAACCCTCTGGCTGAGTCCGCTCTCCCTCTTACAAACAAGCTCCTTTCCTCAAACTCAAAAAAGCGCTTACCTTTGTGGCTCAAAACAAAATAGGCGCTCTTACATACGAGATCCTTTTCTTAACGGGACCGTGAATAAACTTCACAAGCTGTAATCAACAGTTCAACCTTTTCCCTTTCTCGTGTGACGGGTTGCCGATTGTAATGCACTGGATAGACGCTTCCATCTTTATTCTGTATATGCTCGCCATGCTTTGGGTGGGGCATTACTTCCTGAAAAAAAACGAATCTGCCAACGATTTTTATGTGGGCGGAAGAGACATTGGCAAATGGCATATTGGCCTCAGTGTGGTGGCGACCGATGTAGGCGGTGGATTTTCCATTGGCTTGGGTGGTCTTGGTTTTGGTATGGGCATCAGTGGTAGTTGGATGCTCTTTACGGGTCTCATTGGCGCTTGGCTTGCGGCTGTGCTTCTTGTACCTAAAGTTTACGATATCGGCAGAGCCAAAATGCTCTTCACCTTCCCTCAATTCATCCAATCGATCTACGGAAACCGCATGGCTTGGTGGGCAGGTATTCTCTCTCTTATCGGATACATCGGCTTTACCAGCAGTCAGTTCTTAGCAGGTGCCAAGCTGGCCTCGGCTACTTTTCCAGGTCTTGAACTCACTCCTGCCCTTTGGATTATGGGTGCGGTGGCGGTCATTTATACATCTATGGGTGGATTAAAAGCCGTGATCTACACCGATACCA
>CALCFH010000456.1 GCA_937900215.1 uncultured Cryomorphaceae bacterium | reverse complement strand
GGACGTTTCAACCTTCAAACAGAAAACGCAGAAATAAGCACGGTTTTAGAGAGCGTATGGCAACAGCCAATGGCCGCAGAGTAATTGCAGCCCGTCGCGCCCGTGGTCGTCGCAAATTGACCGTTTCAGACGAAGGAAACCACAAAGGGTAACCCCTGAGTGTTTAATATGTATGTAAAAGGTGTTATCGTAAATGATGACACCTTTTTTTTGCCCTGTATTTTCGTAAAGCAAAGAAAGCAATAGATCATGCCAAAGGATAATTCTATAAAACACATTTTAATCATAGGGAGTGGCCCTATAGTAATAGGCCAAGCCTGTGAGTTTGACTATTCTGGTTCTCAGGCAGCTCGCTCTTTGAGGGAGGAAGGAATAAAGGTGAGTTTGATTAATTCAAATCCGGCCACCATTATGACAGATCCGGTAATGGCAGATCATATTTATTTGTTGCCTTTGGAAGTGGAATCGCTCGAACAGATTCTAGATAAACATCCAGACATAGATGCCGTTCTGCCAACCATGGGCGGACAAACCGCCCTGAATCTTTGCATAGAGGCAGATAAGAATGGCCTTTGGGAAGAAAGAGGGGTGCGCATTATTGGAGTAGACATTGCGGCCATTCAGATAACAGAAGATAGAGAGGAGTTTAGATTGTTGATGGAAAAAATTGGCATTCCAATGGCGCCTTCTCAAACAGCTACCTCGTATTTGAAAGGAAAAGAAATAGCCCAGAAATTCGGATTCCCTCTTTGTATTCGTGCATCCTATACTTTGGGCGGAACAGGGGCTTCTTTTGTACACACCCGCGATGATTTTGATGAGTTGCTCAAGCGTGGATTAGAGGCATCGCCCATTCACGAGGTAATGATAGACAAAGCCCTTTTGGGTTGGAAGGAATTTGAATTGGAGTTGCTCAGAGACCAAGGAGATAATGTAATTATCATTTGCTCTATCGAGAACTTTGATCCGATGGGCATACATACAGGCGATTCCATCACCGTAGCGCCAGCTATGACTTTGAGTGATAGCACCTATCAGCGCATGCGCAATATGGCCATTCAAATGATGCGAAGCATAGGCAACTTTGCCGGAGGTTGCAATGTGCAATTTGCGGTGAGTCCGGATGAAAGAGAAGACATTGTTGCCATAGAAATCAATCCAAGAGTTTCTCGATCATCGGCCCTTGCCTCAAAAGCTACAGGATATCCTATTGCTAAAATTGCGGCCAAGTTGGCAATCGGGTACAATCTCAGCGAGCTGAAGAACCAGATTACAAAAACTACATCGGCTTATTTTGAACCCACCTTAGACTATGTAATTGTAAAGATTCCACGTTGGAATTTCGACAAATTTGAAGGGGCCGATCGCACCTTGGGATTGCAGATGAAGTCGGTGGGAGAGGCCATGGGAATTGGCAGAACCTTTCAAGAAGCATTACATAAGGCGGCTCAGAGCTTAGAAATCAAGCGCAATGGTCTTGGTGCAGACGGCAAAGGACATACAGATCAAGATACCGTTATAAAGAAGCTTACCCATGCTAGCTGGGACAGGATATTTGTGATTTACGACGCCATGCAATTGGGCATTCCGCTTCGCAGAATTCAAGACATCACTAAGATTGATATGTGGTTCTTGAAGCAAATTGAAGATCTGGTAAAAGTGCAGGCTAAAATACAGTCGCATACTTTATCAGCTATTCCAAGAGAACTAATGCTTGAGGCCAAAACCAAAGGCTTTGCAGATCGTCAGATTGCCCATATGTTGGGATGTCTAGAGAGCGAGGTGCATAGAAAAAGAACCGAAGCAGGAATTGAACGTGTTTGGAAGTTAGTAGATACTTGTGCTGCAGAGTTTCCAGCGCAAACACCCTACTATTATTCCACTTTTGAGAGTGAAAAAGAGTCTACAGACGGGCGTCGTTATTCGGAGAATGAAAGCATTCCGTCCGATAAAAAGAAAGTGGTTGTTCTGGGCTCTGGTCCAAACCGCATTGGGCAAGGGATAGAATTCGATTATTGCTGCGTACACGGTGTTTTAGCTGCCAAAGAATGCGGTTATGAAACCATCATGATCAATTGCAATCCCGAAACGGTTTCCACCGACTTTGACACATCCGACAAGCTCTACTTCGAGCCTGTTTTTTGGGAACATATTTACGATATCATCCGTCATGAAAAGCCAGAAGGGGTAATTGTTCAGCTAGGTGGACAAACGGCTTTGAAATTGGCGGAGAAGCTAGATCGGTATGGCATACCTATTCTAGGAACCAGCTTCGAGTCGCTCGATTTGGCCGAAGACCGCGGACGCTTTTCTACTTTATTGAAAGAAAATGGAATTCCGTATCCTGAATTTGGAGTAATTACCAATGCCGATGAGGCCCATGAATTGGCCAAAGAACTCGGCTTCCCTATTCTCGTTCGTCCGTCGTATGTTCTTGGTGGACAAGGAATGAAAATCGTGATCAATCACGAAGATCTGGAGCACCATGTGGTTAATTTGTTTAAAGACATTCCAGGCAATAGAGTCTTGCTCGACCATTATTTAGAAGGAGCCATAGAAGCCGAAGCCGATGCCATTTGCGATGGTGAAGAGGTGTACATCATCGGAATTATGGAGCATATAGAGCCTTGTGGTATTCATTCTGGAGACTCCAATGCCACCTTGCCGCCCTTTAACCTAGGGGCGCTTATCGTAGATCAGATTCGCGTACATACAGAAACCATAGCCAAGGCATTGGGAACGGTAGGATTGATTAATATTCAGTTTGCCATTAAAGATGATGTTGTGTACATCATAGAGGCCAATCCAAGGGCTTCTAGAACGGTTCCCTTCATTGCAAAGGCGTATGGAGAGCCTTATGTGAATTACGCCACCAAGATCATGTTGCGCGAGAATAAGCTAAGCGACTTCAGCTTTAATCCACAACTGGAAGGATTTGCAATTAAGAGCCCTGTATTCTCCTTCAATAAATTCCCGAATGTGAGCAAGAATTTGGGGCCAGAGATGAAGAGTACAGGAGAAGCCATCTACTTTATTAAGAATCTCAGAGATCCTTTGTTTAAGAAATTGTTCTCAGAGCGCAATCTCTATTTGAGCAAATAAAGATTATTCTAATAAATCAGGACGTAAGCGCTCGGTTCTTTCGAGCGCTTGTTCTGTTCTCCATAGGTCTATTTTCTTCTCATCGCCAGAAAGCAGTATTTCTGGAACCTTCCAACCCCTAAATTCAGCCGGACGGGTGTAAACAGGCGGAGCGAGTAAGTCGTCTTGAAACGAATCGGTGAGAGCGGAAGTTTCATCGTTCAGAACACCTGGCAATAAACGGATAATGGCATCTGAAACCACTGCAGCCGCCAATTCACCACCAGAGAGTACATAATCGCCAATCGATATTTCTTCGGTGACAATATGATCGCGCAAGCGTTGATCTATTCCTTTATAATGGCCACAAAGCAAGATGATGTTTTCTTTCAAATAAAGCCTATTGGCGTGTCTCTGATCGAATCGCTTTCCATCTGGAGTCATGTAAATAATGGCATCGTACTTCCTTTCAGATTGAAGCTTCTCAATACAAGCCACAATGGGTTCAACACGCATCACCATTCCAGCTCCGCCGCCAAAGGCATAATCGTCTACCTGTTTGTTTTTACCGCTACCGAAATCGCGCAGATTGTGAATTTCTATTTCAACCACTCCTTTTTCAACCGCTCTTTTACAGATGCTAGCCTCAAACGGACTTCTCAGTAATTCAGGTAAAACGGTAATAATATCTATGCGCATAGTGAGGGCAGCTTCTTATTTTCTCTTGATGGATGCTGCACCCGAAACTTCGTTGTAACCCATTTCGGCAGGACCTCTGAGAATCAGGCTAGAAGCACCACTCAGTTCAACATTGGCTAGATCTTTAGCGAAAACATCGGCAGAACAAGCACCGCTGAGTTCTAGAGTTACTTCGTTGGCTTTTAGCTTTTCTGCTTTTAGACTAGAGGCTCCGCTCATATCAATAGCCAGTTTATCGGTTGTACCAGTTAAGATAATTTCACAAGCACCGCTTCCGTCTACATTCAAAAGAGAAACCATGGCTTCCAACTCTATTTGAGCTGCTCCACTTAAATCTAGCTTAATGTAACTTCCTTTTATTGCGTTTTTTGCTTTGAAACTTACTGCTCCACTCAAGTCAATTTCGTCTAACTTATTTGCAGTGATATAGAGCTGAATAGGTTTGGAGCTATTCCAAAGACTTTTGTCGGAGCTAATCTCCAATTCTCCGTTCGTCAGATCAAATTCAACGTCTTTGTGATCGTCTCCGTATGCTACAATAACTACTTCATGCACATCGCCTAAGCGAAAGAACACTTCGTATGCACCGCTTATCTCCAAGGCATGGAAGGCGGAGAAACTTTTGGTCGTTTTGGTTTGGGCTGTTAAGCTAAAGCATAGCAATAAAACAGCAAAAAGGCTTATTCTTTTCATGATGGGTATTTTTTCAAATGTATGACTATGGGAGGCTACAGCTTGTTAAAAGTAAACTAACAACCTAAGCCTTTAAGAAAATACTGGTTTTGAGCCGTGAGTAAGCGCGAACATATTGTAAATACAACGACATTCTATTTGCCAGCCAATTCAGAAAAGGCATTGGGTCCTTCATAACACAATAAATGAAGCACGCTCAAGGAGCCCATTTGTTGAATCATGGGCGTTAGATGGATGGCTGATTCTATAGAAACAGGGAGTTCTTTTTTTGGGTGGATGGAATTTCTAAGATCCAGGGTGTTGGAAGGGTTTAATTCAAAGTTATTGGAATAAGAAAGCGAAGGCGTTACATCCAACCACTTAAAAACCCAATGAATCCACATCTCATTCCAATCCCACAGGCGAAGTACTTGAGTTTGAAGTAAAAGTTCTTCCATTTCCGCGGCTAGGATAGCAAAAAAAGGAGCTTTAGAATAGGCTGATTGAATGGCACGCCAATGATTTTTCCTCCATTCTTCGGCATAACTAATTTCAACTTCGTCGATTTTGCGAGAGGAGGAATGAACTAATGGAATACTGAGGTCTAATGGTCCCTGCGATGTTTGAATCCTACAGCGATTGCGGAAAGATTGCTTAACAAAGTTTTCGTTTTTTTCTAAACGAATGCCACCCTCGGCTTGAATGCAATAGGCAAACCAGACGCTTGGAGGCAGGTAAGCCGTACTTAGCAAGTAGTTCAAAGCGGTATTTACTTTGTTGCTTTCTTTGCGCGAAGACGTCTTTTATTGAAAAAGGAGTAAGCAGCTATTAAGATTGCTATAGGCCAGAAATAGTTAAAGCGCTTTCCACTTCCGTTTACCGTAGTAAACACTCTATTTGTCCTAATCTTATTTATGCCAGATGCATAGCGATCTAAGCTCATCCAGATGAAAACAGGCTTTCCAACTATATGATCTTCAGGTACAAATCCCCAATAGCGAGAATCCGATGAGTTGTGACGATTGTCGCCCATCATCCAATAATAATTCTGTCCGAATGTGTACTCATCCGTCGTTTTTCCGTCTACCACATACGCTCCATTTACCACCTCAAGCTCATGGTTTTCATAGACCTCTATAATTCGCTTATAAAGGTGATAGGTAGAATCATTCAATACCACTGTTTCGCCCGCAGCGGGAATATGAATTGGACCGTAATTATCTCTACTAAAAGGAAATAGTGGATTTTCATCGTGAAAGCCATTCATGAAAAATTCATTGGCACGGTTTACCATTTCCTGATAATATCTTTGGAGTAGAAGTGGAGTATTTTTAGGAAGATTGGCCAAGTCTTTCGGACTATCCAAGCGAATTACCTCAACCACATTTGGCAGTTTCTTGAAAGCATCAAGTACGTCTATATTTATAGATATAATGTATTCATCCTTGGTGAATTGCGTTACATCTCCTGGATCTCCACCGCTAGATCTTCGTTGATCATCATTAAGATAGTTTATATCAAAGTCTGCTTTGATTTTCTTCTTATTGAAGTCTACCCCATTGGTGCGCACATAGTAACTGGTTTGTGGATTGGCCCAATCTGGAAAAGCCATGATTTTTCCATCGATATGAACATTACCTGAAATAACTTCCAATTGGTTTCCGGGTAATCCAACACAGCGCTTCACATAGTTCGACCGCTTGTCTATGGGAAGATCAGTTTCCATAGGGTAGTTGAAAACTACAGGGTCGCCGAGTTGAATGGACTGAAGGCGAGGCAGTCTGAAATACGGAAAAACAATAGCCCTAGAAAAAGAGGGTGCGCTTGTAAAAGGAAGGGAGGCATGCAAAAGTGGTAAACTCATTGGAGTAATTGGAATGCGCGTACCATAGTGCATCTTGCTAACGAATAGAAAGTCACCAACCATAAGACTCTTTTCCATCGAACTAGTTGGAATTACATAGGCCTCAAAGGTGAATGTTCGAATAACCGTTGCGGCAACAATTGCAAAAAATATAGCTGGAACTAAGTCACCTATCTGCTTGGTAATCTCTTTTTTATCTACTCCCACATAATTTAAAGAATTAAGGTAAGGAATGAGTCCGAAGTAGACGCCAAGGCTTACTACGGAGAGAATAATATCGCTTATTTTTCTTCTGCCAAATGCATGCAAAACTTCATAGGCAGAGACAACCCACATAATATGATTGACAATGGGAATGAAGTAGAGCACAGTATGCCATTTCGGTCTACTGGTCATTTCCATTAATTCAATGGTTTTCAAAACGGGAACAAAGGCTTTCCAAGCCTTTCGATTGCCCAGAAGGAAGTATTTGTATAAGTAAATCGAAGAGGCTATTTCTACAATAAGTAGATATTGAATAAAATTGATTGTCATCTTAGAGATTGAGATTTAGCAAGTCGTTCATCTGATAAAAGCCCTTTTTATCTTTCAAAAATTCGGCAGCCAAGAGGGCTCCCTTTGCAAAGGCATCACGACCATGTGATATGTGTTCTATATGTATTTCGTCTGTTTGGCTTTGATAACGAACGCTGTGTGTTCCTGGTATTTCTCCTTCGCGAATGGATTCAATCTTTAGCTGATCCTTAACATTTTCGGTAGTCCAAGAATTAAATTGGCTATGATTCTTCAGTATGTCTTCCGCTATACTAATGGCCGTACCGCTGGGTATGTCTTTTTTCATGCTGTGATGAAGTTCTAAAATACTCGGGCTGAATTGAGGGAAGTTTGCCATCCACCTAGCTAATGTTTGGTTTAGAGCAAAGAAAATATTCACTCCAAGAGAATAATTGGAGGCATAGAAGAAGCTGCCATCTACCTTATTGCAAAAAGCAATGGCTTCTGGTAGAGAATGATGCCATCCAGTAGTGCCAGATACAATGGGTATTTTAAGAGCTAAGCAGCGAATAACGTTTTCAAATCCCGCTTCAGGCGAACTGAATTCAATAACAATTTCAGCTTGTTCTAAATCTTCATTCTTCCAATCTGATTTTCCCTTAAAAACAATGGAATGGCCCATTTCTATGGCTAATCGCTCTATTTCCTTCCCCATTTTTCCATAACCCAATAGCGCTATATTCATTAGAAGTTCAGATTTAATTGCATGGAAGGAACCAAATTAGAACCAAAGGATGCGGCCATGCCATTTTGAAGGCTTGGTCTTAATTGCATAGAAAGATCGTCTGTGATGTCAAAATAGAAAAGGTGGGCGTCAACGTAAGCGTCCAGAATATTGTATGCGTATACACCAACAGTGAGAATAATGGATAGGTCTCTCCACCTACGATAGGTATTTTCCAGAGTAATTAACTGAGAAGCCGTATAGATGTTACTGTATTCATCAATTGTTTCGGGGTCGTCATCAATACGAATATCATATGCATTCCTAAAACTCAAATATTCCTGATGATTGAATATGGCAAAACCAATGGTAGTGCCCATCCCAGCCCAAATGATAGGTGCTTTGAGGTATTTCTTATTGTAAAGTTGTCCCCAGCCCGGAATCATTACCGATCTCCACGTGGCTTTTTTAATGCTGTGCTCTAGCACTTTAGCAGAATCTTCGGCACTCAATCGCTCCGCATTCTTTTTTACAGTAGCCAAGTCTGGCACTTCTTGGGCCAATGCAGTTGTTCCGAAGAACAGAATAGAGAGAATGAGTACGTACCTCTTCAATGCTATGGGTTAAGTATGCTAATGAGTCGCTCTAATTCATCTGAATTTTTATAGCGGATAACGATTTCACCATTGCCTTTGCTCTTAGACTTAAGAACTACATCGGTATCCAACAGGGTTCCAAGTTGCTTTCCCAATTCGCTAAAGGAGGATGGAATTTCAGATTTAGCTTCGGAGGTGGGTAAGCTAGGATATTGTAGCGCTTTTGCTTTTTCTTCTACTTGGCGAACGCTCATACCAGAAGAAATTATATCCTTATAAACCTTTAGTTGAGCATCTTCATTTTCGATAGAAACCAATGCTCTTGCATGACCCATGCTCAACATCCGATCGCGAATACCAGCTTGAATAATTGGCGGCAACTTCAACAAACGTATGTAATTGGAAACGGTAGAACGTTTCTTTCCAACCCTTTTACTCATTTGTTCTTGAGTAATGGAGCATTCATCAATTAAACGTTGATAGGAGAGGGCAACCTCTACGGCGTCGAGTTCTTCTCTTTGGATGTTTTCAACCAAAGCCATCTCCAACATTCCTTGATCATCTGCCAAACGGATGTAGGCAGGAATAGCACTAAGACCAGCCAATTTAGATGCCCTCCAGCGTCGCTCTCCAGAAATGAGTTCGTATGAATCAGAACTTATTCTACGCACAGTTATGGGTTGAATGACACCAAGTTGTTGTATAGAATCTGCCAATTCTTGCAGCGCCTCATCATCGAAAAAAGTACGAGGTTGAAAAGGATTGGGCTGAATAGATTCAATTGAAATCTCAGAAATAGAGCCTACTATTTCTTCTGCTCCGGGTTGATTTGCACTCTCAATCTCCGTTCGCGGATCTTTTAAAAGAGCCGCTAATCCTTTTCCTAATGCTTTGCGTTTATCTGCCATTGCTTTAATCTTCAGCTTTGCGCTACTTCTTTATTGGATTCATTATTGCGCAAAAACTCACGGGCTAAATTTAAGTAATTGACAGCCCCTGTGCTTGCAGCATCATAGGTGATAATATTTTCTCCAAAACTTGGAGCTTCACTCAATCGAACATTTCTTTGAATAATTGTTTCAAATACCATTTGTTGGAAGTGGGTTTTAACCTCTTCCACCACTTGATTCGATAAACGCAAGCGACTGTCATACATTGTTAGCAACAGACCTTCAATTTGTAAGTCGTGATTATGCAGATTCTGAACGCTTTTAATCGTGTTCAACAACTTACCCAATCCTTCTAAAGCAAAGTATTCACATTGAATAGGAATGAGAATAGAATTGGCTGCGGTTAGAGCATTTAGGGTAATAAGGCCTAGTGAAGGAGCGCAATCGATAATGATGTAATCAAATTGATCTTCTGGAAGCTCAGAAAGAGCCTCCTTGAGCATATATTCTCGGTTCTTTTTATCAACCAACTCAATTTCTGCTGCAACCAAATCAATACTCGAGGGTACTAAAAAAACATTGGGGGCTTTACTTTGAATAATGGCATCGCCAATACCAATAGCATGCTCCAATACTTCATAGGTTCCTCTAGAAACCGATTCTGGATCTACTCCTAAATTCGAAGTGGCGTTGGCTTGTGGATCTGCATCAATGAGTAGCACCTTTTTTTCGAGTACACCAAGGGCAGCCGCTAAGTTTACAGCAGTGGTTGTTTTTCCAACACCGCCTTTTTGGTTTGCAACTGCAACAATTTTACCCATGGTATATAATGCGTTTAAATAATTGATAATTAGACCATTAAGTAATTAATACTCAATGGGTAAATCCAGCCACAAAGGTAGTATAACCGTTGAACTGGAAAAAGTAGAAAATGTGTTTTGAGAAGAACTAATCAACAAAGCAATTTCTACAGATCTTCGAAATCTATGTCTGTGAAGGATTGAGTAGAACTACCGTCTCTCGATTTTTCTTCGGTTGGAGCAGTTCGTTCAGTCGAATGAGCTTGATCATTGGATTCAGAAATGATTTCTTCTCCTTTCGTTTCAATAATAAAATCAGTGATTTCCTCTAAAATGTCTTTAAACCCTCTAAGGTCTTCTTTGTAAAGATAGATTTTATGCTTCTTAAAGAAGGCTCCACCTTGTTCGTCGTTCTGCTTCCGACTTTCAGTAATTGTTAGATAATAATCATCGGCTTTAGTAGATCGCACGTCAAAAAAATATGTGCGCTTGCCCGCTCTTAAGACTTTTGAGAATACTTCATCCCTGTCTTTCCGCTCATTTCCTTCCATCTATTCTGTCTTCCTGTGAATCTCAAAAATAGTAAAATCTTATTCTAAATTTCAATGCCCGATTCGCGTATTTGTTTTTGGTATAGCTTAAAGTATTCCCCTTCCGAGGATAATAGGTCGGTATGGGTACCCGTTTCAACCACTTCGCCCTTATTTAACACCAAAATAAGGTCGGCATGTTTAACCGTACTAACGCGGTGACTTATTATCACTGTGGTTCTTTCGGTTGTGAGTCGTTTTAAATTTTGAAGAATATTTTCCTCTGTTTCGGTGTCTACCGCAGATAAGCAGTCGTCGAAAAGAAGAATTTCAGGATTGTGTGCCAAAGCTCTAGCAATGCTTACCCGTTGTTTTTGTCCGCCACTTAAAGTAATACCACGTTCACCGATTTTAGTTTTATATCCTTCCTTAAACTCAACAATATTGGCATGCACCTCGGCATCCTTGGCAAATTCCTCCACCTCAGTGGCGTTGGGCTCATTCATAGTAAATCCGATATTGTGCGACAGGCTTTCTGAAAAGAGAAAAGCATCTTGTGGAACATAGCCGATTTTCTTCCGCAGTATGGCTAAATCAAGAGTTTGGATGGATTTTCCACCAACCAAGATCTCGCCTGAATCAATATCATAGAATCTCAAGAGCAGGTTTGCCAGAGTAGATTTTCCGCTACCCGTTCTTCCAACAATAGCGAGAGTTTTTCCTTCAGGTAGTTGAAAGCTAACATTATGCAGAGCTATAATACCTGTATCTGGATAGGTAAAGCCAACCGATTTAAACTCTATAGAATTTGAAAAACTCTGAATGGCTGACATGGGTGATTTAATTTCTGGCTCCTCAAGTAGAAATTGATTGATGCGTTCTTGAGAAGCCTCGGCTCTTTGCACTATAGAAGTAACCCATCCAATAGAGGCTACAGGCCAAGTGAGCATATTGACATACAAAATGAACTCCGCTATATTGCCAGCGGAAATATCTCCACTTATTGCTTCAATACCTCCAACATATACCGTAATGAGC
>CALCFH010000455.1 GCA_937900215.1 uncultured Cryomorphaceae bacterium | reverse complement strand
CGCCAATACTTCTTGCAAGTATTGTTTGCGTTTTTCCCATTCGAATTTGCTAATAACACCTTCACCAAGAAGGGTGTCAGCCCTTTGAAACTGAATTGTAGCTAGTTGCTTTTGAATTTCAGAGGCAGCAAATGCATTGCTATCGGCCTGAATTTTCTGATTGTTTTGGGTAAGTTTTACACTCAAATTTTCTCTTAAAAACTCAATTTGTCTATTTAGGGCGAGAGCTTTAGACCGATAGGCTAAAACAGAATTCTGTTTAGCTTTTAGTTCTTGATTTAATCGTTGGATAATGTTTGGATCGAAGTATTCATCTTTTACCTCGGTTACTTTAAGCATTATTTGTCCTTTTTCAACTGTATCTCCTTCGTTCACTAGCCAGTTAGAGATACGACCAGGAATTGGGCTCTGAATGGTCTGTGGTCTTTGGTTTGGAAGAAGAGCTGTTACTTTTCCTTTCCCACTTACAACCTGTGTCCAAGGCAAGAAAAGCAGAACAATAAAAAGAATTACAACTGTATAGATCCAATAAGTGAAAATCCGAATCTGTTTTTTTGTTTCGGATAAGTGCAATGAGGGGTATTTTTCGACTTCAATTCTATCCCCAATATGGTTTTCTGAAATATTCAGCATTTATTTCTTAGGGATTATAGTTCATAAATTTTGCGAACTGCAGGAATGGCCTTTAGTTCGTTATAATGGCCTTCATGCGCAACGCGTCCAGCTTCCAAAAAAACAACCTTATCACATTGTTTCGCCACCTCTGGGTCGTTGGATACGAGAACGAGAGTCCAATTTCTATCAGCAGACGTAACGTAGTTTATTAGATTAGCATAATCGGGTAACTCACCTAAATCAGATAATTCATCCAATAAAAGCAAGCTGGGTTTGTGCACAAAGCTTCGCGCCAAGAAAACCCTTCTTTCAATACTTTGAGGTAGGTTTCTATTGGTAGGATCCATTATTGTCTTTAGACCAGAAGGCAGTTGCATAACAAATTCAGCCAAGCCAGAGATTTTAATGATTTCGTGCAGGTATTCGTTTTCAATGCCCTCGCGACCGAGAGTGATATTTTCTTCTAGAGTGGCGGTAAAAAGTGTTTCTTGGTTAAAATTATCTCCAATTGAATAGCGCAAACTCTCAATATCTATACTTCCAAGAGGCATTCCATCAAAGGCTAGAACACCTTCAAAATCAGTGTAAATGCTGCCAAGAACATGTAAAAGGGCTGTTTTTCCAGTGCCACTTGCCCCAGAAATACAGACTGTGCTTTGCTTTTCTATTTTCAGATTAATACCATTGAGAATAGCAGTAGATTGAGGAGGCAGTAAAAGCTTTAGATTGATTGTTTCAATTTCTACACATGAGCAAGGATTGAGTACAAAGGCTTTGTCTTGATTGCCTTGTTCTAACTCTATATCCATTACTTGTCCTAATTTCTCCAAGCCAGTAAAAAGATCATACATGGTTTCTAGCGACAGTATTACTTTTTCTACAGAGTTGATAATTAAGATTATAATAATTTCACCAGCAACAAATTGACCGATATTTATTTCTCGTTGCATAACCAACAATCCACCTAAAATAAGAAGGCCTCCGGTAATAATAGTTTTGAAGCTAATGGTATGGATGTAGTGCCAGATTAGAACGCGGAAGTGCTTCTTTCTAGCTTGAAGATAATCTTGAGTTATCTCATCTATTTTTCTAAGTGGAAGATCTGTTTTTCCTGCCATTTTGAAAGTAGTCATCGATCTTGCGAGCTCCTCTAACCAATAAACAGCGCGGTATTTATGACTTGATTCCTTTAGGCTTGTTTTCATCCCTCTAGGGATAGTTAGATAAAAAATACCCAATAGAATGATGAGCATTACAATGCCAAAAAACACAAAGAAAGGATGGTAGAAACTGAGAAGTATCAGGCCAAAAAGAATATTTAGAACACTGGATGAAAAGTCTAATAATATTTTAGGTAGGCCTTTTTGAACAGTGATAACATCGAAGAAGCGATTGATTAATTCCGTTGGATCGTATTTGCGTATTACCTCTTGCTTAAATCGCGGAATGCGATAGGCCATATCGAAAGCCGCCCGTGCAAACATTCTTTGTTGCATTGATTCCAAAACACTGAGCTGAAGAATCTGAAGAACACCAGTGAGGGCAATTCCAACCAAGACAATACCTACGAGTACGGTCCAAGAAGTACTAACGGATCCAACAATAATTAGTCCAATAATGGCCTGAACTCCCAAGGGCAATGACAAATTCACTACTCCATTTAGAACAGCAAAGACATATATATAAATGAGATCTTGTTTGTCTGGCTTAAGCAGCAAGAGAAATCTCTTCAAGGGAGTTAACTTAGAATTGTTTGTTTCTGCCATTTTATTTTAATAGTCGCTATAACACATATGGTCTCTCTAGGTTTAGGCTAAAGCTAAACAACTTATCCTTTTAACTTAACCTTAAGAGAATAAATTCCTCCAATCATTCCGGGTATAGCCTTGTTGAAAGTCCATACCAGCAAGGTGGTTGCGCCAACTTGAAACTCAGGAACCATACTCTCAGAGAAGAAGAGAATGCCCGCACCTACTTTAACAAGACCCTCAGCGAGGCCCAAGCTAGGTAAAAAGGAGAGAGCAAAATAGAATATCCAAGTAGCCATTAAAAATTGTATAAAAAGTGTGAAGCTACCGTTTTCAGGTGGAAGAAGAAGAATGGCAAAGGCCATTGTGTAGGTCATGACCTTAGCTAGACTTAGAAATGTGCTCTTGTAGATAGGAAATTTACCCGAAAGGGTGGCAGGTAACCATCTTAAAAGGCGGTCATTCCATTTGGCATTGAAGCGTGAATGCCAATAATGTGGTTTTCTGATTAAAGAGGCAATTAAAAAAATGGCCAATAAAATTGCGAAAGCAAAAATCAGTCGAATTTGCAAGTTCAATCCCGAATCTGTCCAAATAATTGCCGCTATTGCAGTGAGAAATAATCGGGCGAGCCATTTTGAAATCTGAATGAGTAAGGTGATTTCTATGGATTTCTTCTTGTCTTTCTTTTCTTGGAATTGACCGAGGCGGGCACTGAATTCGCTAATTCCTGAGGGGGCAAATAGATGAAAATATTGAAAGATCAGCGTATTTGCAAAGGCAGAACGAAAACGGAGAGCACTAATGTTTCTTGCGGGAATGAACCAAATGGCGCTTTCAATGCATAATCCAATTGCAGAGAGAACAATCAACGCGGCCCATTGCCAAGCTTTCCAATTGGGCAATTGAATAGTATGGCTATTGAATTTATCGTAAACAATAAAAACGGCAACAGCAATCAATATCCAACGAAAGGCAGTTAGGGCTTTTCGTAGGTAGGGGTATTCAGATAGCCAGTTCTTCATTCGCTGAAATAAGGAAATATCTTCGGATAGAGTAAACCGCTAAGTAAATAATTGGCGTATCAACAAGAGCGCAAATTACTTTGAAAAGCCATCCATCTCTAATCATTTCGAGGATACTGCCATTGGAAAGGGTGCCCATGAAGAGAATTCCAACCACTAGCGTTGTATCGAGTAATTGGGATAGAATAGTGCTGAAATTGTTTCTCAGCCATAGATGCCTCCCTTTGGTGAGGTTCTTCCAAAAATGATACAGTCTAATGTCTACAAATTGAGCGCTTAAATAGGCCAACATAGATGCTAGAATAACTTTTTTTGAATTTTGAAATACAGCAGTGTACTGTTCATCTGAGACAGGGGAGAGGTCAATAGCTGGAAACTGCTTGCCAAGCCATAAAAGAAATAGAACAAAGAGGGAAGCCGCCAAGCCTACAAAGACCACCTGATCTGTTTTTTTCTTACCATAGATCTCTGAGAGCAAATCGGTGAATAGAAAGGTTATGGGATACGGAAGAATTCCCGCACTCACTATGAAAGTTTTAAAGCCTAGGTCTACGGTAACAAATTTATTAGCAATGAGATTGCAGACTATCAGAGCCGTTATGAATAGAGCGGCTAAAAGCAGGTAAAGTGCAAATGCTTTCGACTGCCTTTGTTCTTTTGTGGCAGTCAATATCAACGTATTGTTAGTTCTTCTTCAATGCGCATAATGGGCTTACCGCTTAGATCTTTCCACTTGGTTACAAACTCTTGTGCTTTTTGAATTTCAGTTCCATCCAACCAAAGGGGCTTTATAAAGGATCTACTGTATTGCTCTAAGCTGGTGAGAATTTCTTCGAACGGATCTTTAGGCTCTGGATACGACACGTAATTGTATTTCACACTATCGGGATTGTTGATCAAATGAATAGCAGCCAATTGAGCGTCGTGAAAAGTGCCCAAAGCATCTACAAGGCCCAGTGTTAGAGCTCTTTTACCGCTCCACACTCTACCTTGTCCGATACTATCAACAAACAAGCTGTCTAAATTTCTATTTCTAGCAACATGAGAAATAAATTCGCCATAATACCTATCTACGCTCGATTGCAACCACTTCTTTTCAAAAGCATCAAGGGGCTTGTCTGGAGAACCCATACTACTATGCGCAGCAGTCTGAACGTGTTCAGTTCGAACACCAATCTTATTTTCCATTAGGTCTTGGTAATTCAAAAGCATTCCGAATACGCCAATACTGCCAGTAATAGTGTTTGGGTGGGCGAGTACGGTATCTCCAACTGCGCTAATCATGTACCCTGCAGAGGCTGCTAAATCGCCCATAGAAACAACCACAGGCATTTTCTCTTTTACCTTATCGAGCATTCGCACCATCTTATCGGCAATGTAGGCCTGCCCTCCTGGTGAATTAACTCGAAGAATGAGTGCCTTTACTTTATCGTCCTTTAGAATAGCTTCGAGTGCTTCGAGCATATTTTCTTCCGAAACATTGTAATTATCACTGGCAGGAGAAAACTCACCTTGTGCATAGAGAACAGCTATTCTATCATTCTTATAAGAAGTGCCGGAGCCAGAATTACTCTTGGTGTATTTGGTAAAATTGATAGACAATGGTTTTTTCCCATCTAAAACTTGAGTTTTCTTTCTCAAGAAGTTAGTCCATTCATCTTCGTGCATTAAGACATCCACAAAATTCAGACTAAGTGCCGCTTGGGCTTTATCTATGGCAATACTGTCTGCAATAGATTGCAATGTTGTTTGGTCAATATTTCTTCCTTCGGCCACTTCTTCGAGCATAAATCCCCAAAGATCCTCTGCCAGAGTGCTTAGTTGAGTTCTGTTTGCCTCGCTCATAGAGTTTTGGAGAAAAGGCTCAACTGCACTTTTGAATTGATTGTTGCTTCCACGAATTACCTGAACTTCAACACCTATTTTATCGAGAAGATCCTTGTAGTACGATACACTTAGATTCATTCCAGTCCATTCAATTACTCCACTTGGATTTAAGGCAATGCTATCTGAAACAGAGGCGATATAATAGCTTTTCGAGTTGGCAAAGGTGCCATAAGAATAAATAGGCTTAGCAGAGTTGGCTTTAAAGCGAACCAAGGCATCTCGAATTTCTTTAGCCAAAGCGCTTCCGCCTGCAAAAAAACCTAGGTCGAGTGTAATGCCCGCAATTCTGTCATCTTTTTCAGCACGTTCGATTGCTATTAGTATATCGTTTACTCCCGCCACTGAATTACCTCCAAACAATAAACCGAATCCTGCCATGGGATCCGAAACGTTTCGGTCTACAATCTGAACACCCGTAATATTGAGGTGTAAAAAACTACCCTCCTTTACTTCAATTACCTCATTAGAAGAATTTCCGAGGCTAGCCGCTAAGCCAATGAGAATAAAAAAGAGTAAAAAGAAAAGAATTAATCCTCCCAAAATAGAGGCCAAAACATTGCCGAAAAAGCGTTTCATAGTCTGAAAATTTATACAGCACAATGATACAACAGGCAGTGGTGATAATCTAACTTAGCGGCCTCTATGATGGAAGTGTTGATCGGAATGGGCAGCAATCTAGGGGATAGGGAAAGGGAACTTTGCCTTGCCATTGATTTTTTGCAAACTTTAAGCGTCAAATTGGTTGAGAGAAGTGCTGTATACGAATCTGAGCCTTTTGAATTTCAGTCAATGAATCAATTTTTAAATATGTGCGTTTCAATAGAGGTGGAGTCATTGACGCCCATGCAATTGCTTGCATCCTTGAAGGCATATGAAAAGGGAAGGGGGAGATTGGGAGAGCGTGTTGGAGAGTATTCAGATAGACCTATTGATTTAGATATTCTTTTTTTTAGCGGATTGGTTTGGAAGGATGCAGCATTGGAAATTCCTCATCCCGAAATTGAAAACCGAGAATTTGTTATGGTTCCGTTGAAGGAGCTTGCACCCGATTTTACGCACCCTTTGCGCTTGGTTTCGCTAGAAAAGTGTTATTCCACTGTTTCAACCCACTCAGTAAAGAATAAAGGTGTTTTAAAATGCATATAGCGATAGAAGGAAATATTGGAGCGGGGAAAACAACACTAGCGAGATTGTTAGCGAAGCGTTTGGATGGTTTATTGTTGCTCGAAGACTTTGAATCAAATCCTTTCTTAGAGCTATTCTATGAAGATCCAGGGCGGCACGCATTTCCGTTGGAAGTGTCATTTATGGCGCAGCGATTCATACAATGGAATTCAAGTTCACAGGGTGAACTGTTTCATTCCCATATCATCTCAGATTATCATTATGTTAAAAGTTTGCTATTCGCTAGTAAAAATTTAGACCAAACCGTTCTTCCTTCATTCGAAAAGTTATTTAGATTGTTGAGTAAAGATCTTCAACCGCCAGACCTTATAATTTATCTGAATCGATCTCCTGAAAGCCTAAGGAAGAACATTGTCTTGCGAGGAAGATCGTATGAGCAAAATATAAAAGACGAATATTTGACTGATATTCAAAGAATATACTTAAATTGGGTGAGTCAAAATCCAATCGATAGTTGTTGGACAATAGAAGCAGATCGGTATGATTTCTTAAAAAATCAGTCGGATTTAGACCGACTCATAGAAAGAATTGATCATCTGAAAAAGGACTAACACTTTTTTGAGTAACGAGTAAATTAAATTTATTTGATAACTTGCTTCTTAGTCCCTCATCTTTTGTACTTTTGCCGCAAGATTTAACAAGTAGTTCCTCTTAAAAAAAAATAGAGGAGCCAAACAAACATCATCAAACCATGAAAAACAATTTAATTGGTTTATTCCTATTGGCAGCAATGGGCTTATGCCTTAGCTCAACGGCTCAAACGACCAAACTCAGTGATGAGTATCGTGTTTGGGGTCTAGGATTAGAATTAGGTCCAACCGTATCCGCAATGGATTTGGATGTGAATTTAGACAGATCGGATAGACTGACAGACGGTACAAGCGGAATTAACTTCGGCTTTGGTCTGGCGTTAACTAGACAACTGGACCATCTTTGGAGCATTCGTGGAGGATATCATTATTTAGGAACAGGTGGAAGCTTGAATCCATACAGGTCTTTTGATGGAAGTATACACTCTATAGAGTTAGAAGGAGTTATGAACTTGGTTAACTTGGGTGTTAGTCCAAGATCAGGTGAAAGAAAGTTTGCCCTTTTGGCGACGGGTGGTGTATCTGGTATGCTCGTTAACGCTGAACGTTACA
>CALCFH010000454.1 GCA_937900215.1 uncultured Cryomorphaceae bacterium | reverse complement strand
AGGCGCTGGTTGAATTTTCTGTTCACGAATTAAAGGCCGCCTATGAAAAAAGCCGGAATTTGTTTTCTGGGGAAGTGAGTCTGGATGAAATAGAAGACGCACTGTTTTATCTATCGCGAATAGAGGCCATTAAAATAGAGGGAGGCTTTTTGGTGGTTTACAATCGACTAAACATAGAACGACTAGAGCAAGACAATAGAAAAGGCTATACCAAAGAAGATTACAATCAGCTCGACCAGTTTTACGAAAACAAGGTTCAGCAAATTCATATAGTGGGAGAATATGCGAAGATGATGATCGATGATTATCAGAAGGCCTTGCAGTTTGTAGAGGATTACTTCCAGCTAAACTACAGCTCTTTTCTAAAAAGGTATTTCCCAGGAAGCAAAGCCAAAGACCTAAGGCTAAAAATGACCCCTTCCAAGTTCAATCAGCTTTTTGGAGAACTCTCTCCAACTCAGTTGAATATTATTAACGACAACGAAACCCAGAATATGCTGGTTGCAGCAGGACCAGGAAGCGGAAAAACAAGGGTGCTGGTGCATAAACTGGCCTCTTTGCTTTTAATGGAAGACGTAAAGCACGAGCAATTGCTAATGGTTACTTTTTCGCGAGCTGCGGCCACAGAATTTAAAAAGCGACTGCAAAAGCTCATTGGTAATGCGGCCAGTTTTATTGAAATTAAGACCTTCCATTCCTATTGTTTCGACCTATTGGGAAGAGTGGGGAGTTTGGAGAAATCGGATTTGATATTAAAAAAGACCTTAGAGAAAATTAGAAATGGGGAAGTAGAACCCTCTCGAATTACCAAAACCGTTTTGGTAATCGATGAGGCCCAAGACATGTCGCTAGAAGAATATGAGCTCATTTTAGCCTTGATGGAGCAGAATGAAGGCTTGCGCGTGATTGCAGTGGGCGACGACGATCAGAATATTTTTGAATTCAGAGGGTCGAGCTCTAAATATCTTGAAAGATTTATAAAAGAGAAACAAGCCAAACAGTACGAATTGGTAAAAAACTACAGAAGCAAAAGCAATCTTGTACATTTCACCAATCAGTTTGTAGAAGGCATACAGCATCGATTGAAGAGTACGCCCATTATTGCAAATCAAACAGAAAATGGAAAAATAAAGCTAGTGCAATACAGAGGAGGCCACCTGACCGTTCCCTTGGTGCAAGACCTCTTGAATACCGGATTAAAAGGCAGTAGCTGTGTGCTTACCAAAACCAATGAAGAGGCACTTCAAATAACAGGACTTCTTTTGAGAAACGGCATGCCCGCCAAGCTTATTCAGAGTCAAGATGGATTTAGTTTGTACAATCTGCTAGAGGTTCGATTCTTTTTAGATCAATTGAATTTGGCCGAGCATGTTTTTAGTATCACCGATGAGAATTGGGCACAGGCTAAGAAGCAATTGGCCGAAAAATTTGCCAAGAGCAGTCATTTAGAATGGTGCCAACATTTGCTCAAGGATTTTGAAGAGATTAATCCAAAGAGAAAATATAAATCCGATTTAGAAGTATTTATACGGGAGTCGAAGTTGGAAGATTTCGTACAAGCCAAGGGCGAAACCATTTTTGTATCCACCATCCACAAAGCGAAGGGAAAGGAGTTTGACAATGTATTTATTATGCTCGAAAACTTCAATGGCGAAAGCGATGAAGCCAAGCGCCTACTTTATGTAGCCATGACCCGAGCGAAGAAGAATATAAGCCTCCACCTAAACTCAGATTTACTGGATTCAATCGATGCAGAGAATCTAGAGCGGGTGGTAGATTGGGAAGTCTATGCTGCCCCCAATGAGTTGGTAATGCAGCCTTCGTTTAAGGATGTTTGGTTGAGTTACTTCAAGGATAGGCAGCATTCGATGGATTCATTGGTGAGTGGAGATGTATTGGAAGTAAATGGAAACGAGGGCTTGAATTGGAAAGGAAAGACGATCTTGAAATTCTCTAAGCGTTTTATTCAGCAAATAGAAAAGTTGGCCGAAAAGAAATACCAACTCAAGAGCGCGAAGGTGAATTATATACTCTACTGGAAGGGAGAGGAAGAAGAGAAGGAATGGAAGATTCTACTGCCTGAGTTGTATTTTGAAAAAGCAGACGAGACTTCTATGTTTCAAGAGTGATAAAGAATATGCGGTGGAGTATGCTGTTTATAGGTTTTTTGGAAAGGAAATCCCTTGCTGGCTTTGTTTAGATTCGTTTTATTTTGGCAGGGTTGAATTCTTTTATAATTATCAAACAGGATGGAGGCCTTTTATTGGAAACTAAGATTGATAGAATCTTCTTTACCTCTGAATGTACTCAAGCTGAATTTCAAGATAGGTATGAAGACAGTTTTGAATAGAATGAAATCAAACACGAAAATATGAATCGAATGATGGGATTGATTTTAATGATAGTCGGAGTGCTAGCCTTTACTGCTGGCGTAGTTCTATACACCAAAACCAACAAGGTAGAAGAGATAATTGAAAACGGAAATGAACTGAACAAGCTTATCCAAATGGCTATAGCGGATGGAGTCTTGACAGCGAATGAGCGACAGTTAATCCAGCAACTGGCTGAAGAAAAAGGAGTGGATTACAATGAGATTATATTAGATGTAGAGAATCAACTCACAGATTTGAAATCGGACTCTGAAACGGAGTTGATAGATAAGAATAAGAAGAATGGGGATGATTTCGAGAAATATGTAGTAGAGAAGTTTAGCAAGAAGTATTTCAAAGTGAAAGAATGGCGGGGCGACAAATTTGTAAACGGTCGTTTTGCGGATACGAACATGCATCCAGACCTTCTAATGGAATTTATACTCCGAGAGGATACGGCCATTTTCTCTGTAGAATGCAAATGGAGACAGAGCTTGTTTAAGAATGGCTTTTCGTTTCAAAAAGCTGAGCAGTTGGAGCGATACAAAGCTTTTGAAGGAGAACAGCAACATCCCGTTTTTATAGCCATCGGTATTGGAGGAAAAGGCGCATTGCCTGAACAGCTCTACATTGTTCCTCTCAAAGAGTTTAAGAAAAACTTCATTCACCTCAATACATTGAAGGAGTACGAGAAGAAGGTGGGCACTCAATTCTTCTTTAACAATGAAAAGAAGGAGCTCAGTTAACTAGGTTGAGGATAATCCAAAGCAAGCATAATAACCCACCATGCAAATACTAAAATGGGCTTGGGCTCTTTTTGTTTTTCTCTTCTTAACTGCTGTAACCCAGGTTGGGGGTGTGATCTATTGGCTGAGTCTTTTTTTTGGTAGATGGACGAATACACTTTCGAAAAAGGGATGGCTTCGGGCGGTCTATCGGCTGGCTTCTTTTTTCATTCTCTATGGCTTAGCGACTTTTCTGCTGGTTCCCTTGCTTGCACGGCCGCTGGGGCGGGTGCCATTGCCTTTGAGAGAGACCCATCATCTGCAGCCTTTGAATGGGATGAGCTGCTTGCTTAATCGACACTATGTGCGGGCAGACTTAAAGCAGATTGCCTTTGCGGTTGCGGAGCAGATGAATGAAAGATATCCAGAAACGAAAATCAACTATCTAGATGCAAACTTTCCCTTTTTCAATGGCTTTCCTTTACTGCCTCATTTGAGTCACAACGACGGAGAAAAACTAGATCTCGCCTTTTGTTATCGCGACAGCAAGACGGGCGAAGCAAGCAATGGTAGTCCCTCTTTTAGCGGTTATGGGGTTTGCGAGGAGGCCCGTGCTGAGGAGAAGAACACCGCCGACTTTTGTGCCCAAGAGGGATATTGGCAGTACAGTATCTTAAACAAGATTCTATCTCAAGCCAAGAAAGCGGACTATGTTTTCGATGCGGAAAGGACCAAAGCCTTGGTAGAGCTCTATGCCTCGGATCCGAAAGTGGGGAAGATATTTATAGAACCGCATCTAAAGGGCCGACTGGGCTTGAACTCAGATAAAATTCGATTTCACGGCTGCGGAGCAGTGCGTCACGACGACCATATACACGTTCAGTTGAAGTGATGAGAAACCTAATTGGGCGTAAGGTTTCACTAGAGTTGGTAGTTATAAAAGGAATTGGGTGTATAGTCTTTGACTGTAAGCCTTGCCCCATAGTAAAGCCATCCCATTCATTCAACGAATCCCAATTCAGACAATGAGGATGTATGCAAATAGAAATACAGCCCTGCAAGGGCGCCCTACACGAGCGATGGGTGTAGCCCATCGTTTGGAAGAAGAATATTAAGTTTTAAAGAAAAATCGAACCGAATCATGGCCCTCCTATTCATCAAATAAATCACAGTTCAGACAAGGAGGATGCAATCACAAACCAAGCCCTGAAAGGGCGCACTAAAAGAGCGATGGGTGTAGCCCATCGTTTGGAAGCATTATTCCACGGTTTGAGGAAAATCAGAAACCAAGCCCTGAAAGGGCGGAATACAGGAGCTAGTTTTATAGCAGCCCAATCACAGCCATCCCATTCATCCCACAAATCACAGTTCAGACAATGAGGACGAATACAAATAGAAATACATTGTCCTCCACAGCCACGCAATGGGGTTGTTGACTCTGGTACGATGGGCTACACCCATCGCTGAGGTATGACGCCCTTTCAGGGCTTTTTGGTATTGTGATTATTCACCTGGTACGATGGGCTACACCCATCGCTGAGGTATGTCGCCCTTACAGGGCTTGGTGGTACTGTGATTATTCTACGGGTACGATGGGCTATACCCATCGCTGAGGTATGACGCCCTTTCAGGGCTTTGGATACGCATATAAATGAA
>CALCFH010000453.1 GCA_937900215.1 uncultured Cryomorphaceae bacterium | reverse complement strand
GGATCTACTTCAATATAATATGTCAAAACAAGGAGTTATTGAGCAAGATGGTAATGTGATAGAAGCATTATCTAACGCAATGTTTCGAGTAGAACTCGATAACGGCCATATCGTTACAGCGCATATTTCGGGTAAAATGCGAATGCACTACATTAAGTTACTACCCGGTGACAAAGTTAAATTAGAAATGACTCCTTATGATTTATCAAAAGGACGAATTACGTACCGCTACTAAACAGGAATTGCTAGCAAAATGAAAGTAAGAGCCTCTATTAAAAAACGCAGTTCAGACTGCAAGATTGTACGCCGCAAAGGAAGGTTGTACGTAATCAACAAGAAGAATCCCAAATTCAAGCAAAGACAAGGCTAAAAGCCTCAACACTAAAAGAAAACTATGGCAAGGATAGCTGGAATTGACCTTCCCAAAAATAAGCGAGGCGAAATAGGTCTGACTTATATTTTTGGAATCGGGCGTAGCAGAGCTCGCAAAATCTTAGATCAATCGGGTATAGACCCGAATATCAAAGTACAGGATTGGGACGACGATCAATTAGCATTGATTCGTACTGCAATCAGTGATAACTTTAAAGTTGAAGGAGAACTGCGTTCTGAAGTTCAATTGAACATCAAACGAATGATGGACATTGGATGTTATCGCGGTATTCGTCACAGATTGGGTCTTCCTCTACGTGGACAACATACTAAGAACAATAGTCGTACTCGTAAGGGTAAAAGAAAGACTGTTGCGAATAAGAAGAAAGCCACGAAATAATAGATAAAAATGGCTAAAAGCACCAAAACCTCAGTAAAAAAGAGAAAAGTTAAAGTAGAAGCTGCTGGAGAAGCGCATATCAACGCTACGTTTAACAATATAATAATTTCTCTAACGAATCTTCAAGGTCAAGTTATTTCTTGGTCCTCAGCCGGTAAAATGGGTTTTAGAGGTTCCAAAAAGAATACTCCATACGCCGCTCAAGTAGCCGCAGAAGATGCCTCGTCTAGAAGCATGGAAGCGGGTCTAAAAAAAGTGCGCGTTTATGTTAAAGGTCCTGGTAACGGAAGAGAGTCTGCAATTCGCTCATTGCATAATAGCGGCATTGAGGTAACAGAAATTATAGACGTTACTCCAATTCCACATAATGGTTGTCGCCCTCCAAAGCGTCGCCGAGTTTAATTAGATAAAGAAAGAAGGAGACAATGGCAAGGTATACAGGTCCTAAGACTAAAATTGCTCGTCGTTTCGGAGATCCAATCTTCGGTGCAGACAGTGCTTTTGAAAAGCGTAACTATCCTCCCGGTCAACATGGTTTGGCCCGCAAAAGAGGAAAAAAATCGGAATATTCTGTTCAATTAGCTGAGAAGCAAAAGGCAAAATATACGTATGGAATATTGGAGAAACAATTTCGAAATTTATTCGAAAAGGCTTCTCGTCACAAAGGTATTACTGGTGAGAATCTACTTCAACTATGTGAAGCTCGCTTAGATAACGTGGTGTACAGAATGGGCATCAGTCCAACTAGATCAGGAGCACGTCAATTAGTGGGTCACCGTCATATCATGGTAAATGGCTCTCTAGTTAATATTCCATCTTTCCACCTCAATCCTGGTGACACAGTATCTATTCGTGAAAAATCACGCTCTTTGGAAGTTATTTCAAATTATTTAACGTCTGGAGGTAGTAAATACGAATGGATTGAATGGAACAGTGACAATTACAGCGGACGTTTCTTGAACGTTCCATTAAGAGATCAGATCCCTGAAAACATCAAGGAACAACTGATCGTCGAGCTATATTCTAAGTAAGCATTCAATAATAAGCGAATTCATGGCAATTTTGAATTTCCAAAAGCCGGAAAAAGTAATCCTAAACCACGCAACGAACACCGAAGGTCAATTCGAGTTTCGTCCACTGGAACCAGGTTATGGCTTAACTATAGGCAACGCAATCCGAAGAGTACTACTAAGTTCTCTCGAAGGTTATGCCTTTACCTCTGTACGAATTGAAGGTGTTGAACATGAGTTCAGTACTATAAAGGGAGTAGTAGAAGATGTAACCGAAATTGTTTTAAACCTAAAGCAAGTACGTTTCAAACGTCAAATTGAAGATCACGATACTGAAAACATTGCTGCCTCAGTAATGGGTCAGGAAGTGGTTACTGCGGGAGACTTAGGTAAATTCATTACTGGGTTTCAGGTTTTGAACCCAGAATTAGTAATATGTCATCTTGAGCCGAAGGTTAAATTAGACATGCAGCTAACTATCGAAAAAGGCCGTGGTTATGTTCCTGCTGAAGAGAACAAGAAGGGCAATGTGGCTATAGGAACGATATTTATCGATTCTATATTTACGCCAATCAAAAATGTCAAGTACAGTATTGAGAACTATCGTGTTGAACAAAAGACAGATTTCGAGAAACTCATTATTGAAATAAACTCTGATGGCTCAGTGCATCCTAAAGAAGCCTTGACTGAAGCAGCCAAAATTTTAATTCAGCATTTCATGCTTTTTTCTGATGAAAAAATAGCTTTGGAGGAGACCGTTCCAGCTGAGATTGAAACCTACGATGAAGAAATCATTCGTATGCGTCAATTACTTAAGACCAAGTTATCTGACATGGATTTGAGTGTACGTGCGTTGAATTGCTTAAAGGCTGCAGAAGTAGAAACACTAGGTGAACTAGTTGGTTTTACCAAGCAAGACTTGATGAAATTCAGAAACTTCGGTAAAAAATCGCTTACAGAACTAGATGAACTAGTTGATGCCAAAGGATTGAACTTTGGAATGGATGTGAGCAAGTATAAATTGGATAAGGACTAACTAGGGAAATGAGACACGGTAAGAAAAATAACCATCTCGGCAGAAAAGCGGCGCATCGTAATGCTATGCTTGCTAATATGGCTTGTTCAATTATTGAACACAAAAGGATTAATACAACAGTTGCTAAAGCCAAGGAGCTTCGGAAATACGTTGAGCCTCTTATAACAAGATCAAAGGAAGACAGTACTCATAATAGAAGGATTGTTTTCAGTTACCTTAAGAGTAAAAACGCAGTAACAGAGCTGTTTAGGACAGTGGTTACTAAGGTTGGAGATCGCCCAGGTGGCTACACTCGTATTATCAAAACAGGAAACCGTTTAGGCGACAATGCTGAAATGTGTATGATTGAGTTGGTTGATTTCAATGAGCTTTACTCTAATGAGAAAACTCAGAAAACAGCGGCTAGAAGAAGTAGAAGAGGCGGAGCTAAATCATCAGACACTGTATCTACAGAATCAATGAAGGCACCCCAAACGAGCGCTGCTGAAACCACTGAATCAGAGAAGGATTAATAAATTGTTCTCAAGTATAATCTTAAAAGGGATAGTGCATTTAGTTGCCTATCCCTTTTTTTTTGATCTTTACCAATATGTCTAAAAATGCTGCAATCCTCTTGTTAGAGGACGGAACTGTATTTCACGGGAGTTCTGTTGGGCTTCTGGGAACTTCGTCAGGAGAAATATGCTTTAACACAGGAATGACTGGGTATCAAGAAATATTCTCAGACCCCTCCTATTTCGGCCAATTACTCGTAATGGCAAGCTCACACATTGGAAATTACGGTACTTCTCATGCCGATAAACAGTCTGGAAAAATACAGATCGCAGGTCTTATTTGTAAATCATTTAGTCAAATAGCCTCCAGATCTGGAGATATCCAAAGCTTAATGGAGCACTTTAAATCAGAAGGTAAACTCGCTATAGAAGGAGTAGATACAAGAGCTCTGGTTAGACACATAAGAGACAAAGGTGCGATGAATGCCATTTTTTCAACTGAAATTCTCGATCAAGAAGAATTGAAAAATAGGCTCACTCAAGTTCCTTCGATGAATGGCCTTGAACTCTCCTCTAAAGTTAGTACGAAAGAGATGTACGAGCTTGGTATTGGAAATGAATTTAAAGTAGCTGCGATTGATTTTGGAATCAAATTATCTATTCTCGACAATTTGGTTAAAAGAAATTGTCATGTTCGTGTTTTTCCTATGCATACAAGTCTATCGGAGATCATGAAATTCAATCCTTCTGGAATATTTCTTTCCAATGGACCGGGTGATCCATCTGTTATGCATGAAAGCATCTCACTCGTAAAAGAGGTAACAATGACTGGTCTTCCTGTTTTTGGGATTTGCCTGGGACACCAGTTGCTTGCCCTCTCCAATGGACTAGAAACCAAAAAAATGCATAATGGACACCGAGGAATAAATCATCCAGTATTAAACAAACTTACCGGAAAAGGTGAAATTACAAGTCAAAATCATGGCTTCGTGGTGACAGAAGAAAGTGTGTTAAAAGCGGATAATTTAGAGTTAACCCATGTACATTTGAACGATAATTCAGTGGCTGGAATTGCGGTGAAAGACAAGCCCATTTTTTCTGTACAATTTCACCCAGAAGCTTCTCCAGGTCCGCATGATTCTCGTTATCTTTTTGACCAATTTATTGCCAACATAAAAGACCACTTAAATTAAGTAATTATGGGATATATATCCGCCATACATGCAAGACAAATTCTCGATTCAAGAGGAAACCCTACTGTTGAAGTTGATGTCATTTGTGACGACGGCTCTTTTGGCCGTGCCGCGGTGCCATCTGGGGCCTCAACCGGAATCCATGAGGCTGTTGAGTTAAGAGACAACGATCCCAAAACCTATATGGGAAAGGGTGTGTTACAAGCTATTCATAATGTGAATGAAGTTATTGCAAGCGAAATAGTTGGAATGCACGTTTCTGATCAGATTATGATTGATGAGACCATGATTTCTCTGGATGGAAGTCCAAACAAAAAGAACTTAGGCGCCAATGCTATTTTGGCAGTCTCTCTAGCTACAGCAAAGGCTGGAGCTCAATCTACAGGACAAAGTCTATACAACTACATCGGTGGAATTGCTGCTAGAACCCTTCCTGTACCTATGATGAATATCCTCAACGGAGGTTCGCATGCAGACAATAGCATCGACTTTCAAGAATTCATGGTTATGCCATTTGGAGCAAACAGTTTTAGTGAGGGACTTAGAATGGGAACAGAAATATTCCATCACCTAAAAAAGGTTCTCAAAGACAAAGGATATTCAACAAATGTTGGAGATGAAGGCGGATTTGCTCCGAATATTAAATCCAATGAAGAAGCCATTGAAATAGTACTTAAATCCATCGAAAAGGCAGGTTACAGACCTGGAGAAGATGTTTGGATAGCTATGGATGCTGCAGCTAGCGAATTTTACAATACAGAGACTGGATTATACACCTTCCATAAGTCTGATGGAATGAAAAAGACTTCAGATGAAATGGTTGCATATTGGACGGATTGGGTAAAAAAATATCCTATCATCAGTGTTGAGGACGGCCTGCATGAAGACGATTGGGCTGGATGGAAAAAATTGACCGATGCCATTGGAAAAAGCACACAGTTGGTGGGAGATGATTTATTTGTAACCAATGAAACAAGGGTTCAACAAGGAATTGAACAAGGTGTAGCAAATAGTGTTCTAATTAAAGTGAATCAAATTGGTACATTAACTGAAACACTTAATACTGTAAATCTAGCTCACAAAAACAACTATACATGCGTTATGAGTCATCGCTCTGGTGAAACAGAGGATAGCACGATAGCGGATTTGGCAGTTGCCCTAAATACAGGACAAATTAAAACAGGTTCTGCTTCAAGATCAGATAGAATGGCTAAATACAACCAGTTACTCCGAATTGAAGAGGCACTAGGTGACGTAGCACTCTTCCAAGGTAAATCTTTCAAGTACATTTAATAAACAAAGAAAATATGGACAAGATAAAAGAGAAATTTTCAAGCATAATTGACGACTCTATAAGAGATGTGAAAGATTTCATCAGTCAGCATGGTGATGAAGTTATTGGAGAAATTAAAGTCAGTCAGCTTTACGCAGGAATGCGTGGAATGCCTGCATTAATTTGCGAGACCTCGAAGTTAGACAATGAGGAAGGAATTCGATTCAGGGGATATAGTATTCCAGAGCTACAGGAGAGGTTACCGAAATATCCTGGTGGAGAGCAAGTTCTTCCTGAAGGGATATTCTACCTGATGTTAATGAACGAACTTCCCACAGATGATGATGTTCGCAGAGTTAGCAACAACTGGGCTAGAAGAGCCATTGTTCCGCATCATGTGTTCAATGTAATTGATGCGCTGCCAAAGACAGCACATCCTATGACTCAATTTATTGCAGGTATAACTGCTTGTAGAACTGAATCAGAATTTCAAAAGGATTATCGCGAAGGTATTTCAAAGTCAGAGTATTGGTCTCCAACTTTTGAAGATGCCATGAATCTAATCGCTAGACTCCCTAGGATAGCTGCCTATATCTATAGACGCTGCTATCACAATGGAGATCATATAGAACCGGATTCAAAACTAGATTGGGGCGGCAACTTCGCACATATGCTAGGATTTGACAATGAAGAGTTTAAGGAAATGATGCGCATGTACCTTACCATTCATGCTGACCACGAAGGAGGAAATGTTTCTGCACATGCTATTCACCTAGTTGGAAGTGCTCTTACTGATCCATATTTAAGCTTCGGAGCTGGCATGGCTGGTCTTGCTGGGCCTTTGCACGGCTTAGCCAACCAAGAAGTTATTCGTTGGATACAAGGGATGAAAAAAGATTTAGGAGGAGGTCTTCCTTCTAAAGAACAAATCGCAAACTATTGTAAAAAGACTTTAGCTGAAGGAAAGGTTATACCCGGATTTGGTCATGCTGTTCTGAGGAAAACAGATCCAAGATATACGGCTCAGAGAGAGTTTGCCTTGAAGTTTATGCCTCATGATGAGTTGTTTCTTATCGTAAGTCGTATATACGAAGTTGTTCCTGAAATTCTAGAAGCAACAGGTAAGGTGAAAAATCCTTGGCCGAATGTAGATGCCCATAGTGGTCAATTATTAATGCATTACGGCCTTACTGAATACGATTTCTATACTGTATTGTTTGGGGTGTCTCGTTCATTAGGTACTATGGCTAGTCTTGTTTGGGATAGAGTCCTTGGCATGCCAATAGAAAGACCAGGCTCAACTACTACCAATATATTGAAAAAGAAATTTGCCGCAGAATAGAGTATTTTGCAAAAGAATAAAAGCCCTGCATTATTGCGGGGCTTCTTATTTTATACACTATTCAATACTTTCCATTCGGTTGCCATCTGAACAAAAAGTATGACTCATATGATTCAATTAATTCAAGAGAATTTGAATCTAATTTTGGATGGACATCTGAATTATTTCTTATCCATAATACATAATCAATCTCATCCAATAATTCACCTTTATGATTAAATAGTTGCTCTTCAGGAGTCGGTACGGGGTACTTCCCTACCTTCCAAAACAATGGAAAATAACCTGTAACTGCTTCGAAATTTTCTATGCAAACTATGTCATTCTTCAATGAAAGTTGTGTTTCTAAATTTTCGAAAAACCAAGGTCCTTCATTTATGCAAACCAGCAAAGAGCCAGGTTCTATACCGCTTCCCCACTTTTCTAAACGGTTCAATAAAACTGCATTTGTTTTATAAATACCTGTGTAATAACTCACACGATTCATTTGAATACCTATAAATACAAGATAAGCCAAAACAAAAATGAATGAATATCTGATAAAATAAGTGAGTAATAGAATTGTGAAAATAAGTGTCAGATACAAAATTCTTACACTTATAAAACTACCAGTATCTGTGCTGTCAGGAAGGATGAAAAATCCAATTAAACAGCTAAAAGCTAATATGGTAGACGCAAATACAAAAGGCAGATTTAATTTAGATATATCTCTTCCTGACCTTCTCTGTTTTGAATAAAGAAAAAATGAAACAACCAATAAGACAATAAAAACAAGCAAAACATAATAGATTAAGGGAGTCTCGAAGTCTCCATTAAATAGAAGAAGTGGACTGAACTCCTGAATCATATCTACTTTTTCAGAAAGTGATAGATAAACATTTGAAATCCAATCTGAATTGCGACTAAAAATGAAGGCGATAAGTAAGATGAACCAAGGAAGAGATCCAATGAATAAGGATATCAATCCATTTAATCCTTGTGTTTTTTCTTTTCGAGAAGAAAAGAGCTGTCCAATACGATACAAACCTATCCAGGTAAGAGCAACTAAAAAGAGGGTGGGATGGGAGAAATAGAGCAGGCCAAATATTCCAAAGTATTTAAAAGCTAATTTTCTAGTTGAATAGTGTGATTTCAAGGAAATAGCCATCCCAATCATGGCAAAATTAACACCCCATAAAAAATTGTGAAATCCCAATAAGATAAACCAAGACCATATCATTAAGACTCCAAAATGACTTGCCCAGATATTTTGGATATTCGCTCGAATTAATACCCAACGCCAGCAGAAAGCAAAGCTGAACATAAGGGCAAGTAATTGAACTTTCATTGCCCAAATGCTATCCATGAAAAAGAGCAGAATAATACTTAGAGCATGTCCAAACCAATTAGGTATTGGGAAAGA
>CALCFH010000452.1 GCA_937900215.1 uncultured Cryomorphaceae bacterium | reverse complement strand
TGTATGGTCTTTTAGCACCCTTAGATAGAGTTGAGCCGTATAGATTAGAGATGGGAACTCAACTAAGAGTTAAGTCAAAATCTAATTTATATGAGTTTTGGCGGAAGAAGTTAACGGACGAATTATTGGATATTTCCAATAATGGGCCTATTTTGGAGTTGTGTTCTACAGAGTATTCGAAAGTGTTGGATAAGAAGAAATTAGGCAAACAATTGCATCAAGTTGAGTTTCTAGAGTCAAAAGCTTATTCAAAGCCAAAGGCAATTCAAGTTTATTTAAAGCAAGCCAGAGGAATGATGGCGGATTTTGTTGTTAGAAACGCTGTAAAAGATTTGTCTGATATTAGAGCTTTTGACCGTGAAGGCTATAACTTTGACGATAATCTTTCATCAGAAAGCAAAAGTGTGTTTATAAGACATCAATCCTAATGAACTTGAGTTTGAAAAAAATATTTATTTGTCTTGCCTTGAGCATAGCGATGCCAGCCGTAGCTCAAAGGCAGTTGAATTACACTGATTTTGGATTCGCTGTAGGAGGGATGATTCATACAGGCGAGATTTCCAATGGAGGAGTGGGTCCCTATATTGTAGATACTAGACTTCAAGCCAAACTAAACCTGAAAAGAACGCTGGCATCTTGGTTCACTCTTGGGATAGAAGCCGGTTATGGCTATCTTTCTGCCAAGGATGAAAACCATTTACAAGCAGATCGTGGATATAGTGTTTCAACACATCTCATACAAGTTAATCCATTTATGGAATTGAATTTCATGAAATTTGGAAAATATAGGAGAGATCAAAGATGGACACCTTATCTAAAGCTAGGCGGTGGAATTGTGTTTTACAATCCAGAATTGAATGAAGATGCTGTATACACAAGCAAAATTGAATTAAGACCCAATGCATACAGCGGATTTAATTTCCTAATTGCTTTTGGCGCTAAGATTCGAACCAGTTACAATTCATATTTAACCTTGGAACCCATTATCCACTTCACCAATTTCGATGATATTGAAGGATGGAGGTATGATCCGAATTTAACGAATAACGATGTTTATGGCGGTTTTACAATCGGATATAATTATATGATTTTCTAATTGTTAGAGTAGAGGCATTGCCAAGTTGAGGAATTTGGAACGCTCTTTTTCATGAACTCTGATTGACGTCCGCTAAAGAGTATATTTCCGCCAAGTTCACCACCCTCAGGGCCAATATCAATAATCCAATCTGCGGCTTTAATTACATCTGGATGATGTTCTATTACCAAAATAGAATGTCCTCTTTCAATTAAAGCATTGAAGGATTTTAGAAGCTTAGAAACATCGTGAAAGTGAAGACCTGTTGTTGGCTCATCAAAGATAAATAGTGTCTGATTACCCGAGTCTTTTCCCTTTAAAAGAAAAGTAGCTAATTTTATTCTTTGGGCTTCACCTCCAGATAAAGTGCTAGAACTCTGTCCTAACTTGATATATCCTAGACCTACCTCTTGAAGACTCTTAAGGGTATTGGATATGGACATTTTACCATTTTTAATGAAAAATTCAATGGCCTCATCTACTGTCAATTCAAGGACATCAAAGATATTTTTTCCTTCAAATTTAATATCTAGAATTTCATCTTTAAATTTTCTGCCCTTGCATTGCTCACATACAATATGGACATCAGCCATGAATTGCATTTCTATATTAACAAATCCCGCACCTTCACAAGAATCACATCTTCCACCCGCTACGTTGAAAGAAAAATGCTTGGCCTTTAATCCTCTATGAACAGCAAGAGTTTGATCAGCAAATAGATTTCGAATGTCATCGTATGCCTTTATATACGTTACAGGATTGGATCTAGAGGATCTTCCAATTGGGTTCTGATCTATCATTTCAATCCTATTGATTTTCTCAATTGATCCAGATAAAGATTTAAACTTACCAGGTCTCTCTCCTTGGCCTTCAAGTCGTCTCTTCAAGGCTGGATAAAATATCTTTCGTATTAAAGTACTTTTTCCAGAACCACTTACACCCGTTACAGCCGTAAGAACGCCCAATGGAAAATCCACATTTATATTTTTGAGATTGTTTTCTTTAGCGCCTTCTAATCGAATAAATGCGAGTGGTTCTCTCCGAGTGTACGCGTATTCAACACTGTGATTTCCATTCAAATAATCGGCGGTATGACTATTTTTCGCGTTTAAAATACCTTCAACAGAACCTTGGTATATAAGCTCACCACCGCCAAATCCAGCCTCAGGCCCAATATCTATGATGTAATCAGCCGCTCTCATAATTTCCTCATCGTGCTCAACTACAATTACTGTATTTCCTAGATCTCTTAGACTCCTGAGAACAACAATTAACCTCTCTGTATCTTTAGAATGTAATCCAATGCTTGGCTCATCTAGAATATACATGCTGCCCACAAGGCTGCTTCCAAGAGAATTAGCCAATTGAATTCTTTGAGATTCACCACCAGAAAGAGTAGATGCAGTTCTATTTAAGTTGAGATAAGGTAACCCAACATCAATTAGGTATGAAAGTCTGTTTTCAATTTCAGTTAGTAATCGCTTAGCAATTTTTTGTTCTTCTTGACTGAATTTTAATGAGTGAATAAACTTTAAGAGTTCAGAAATAGGCAGGTTTACTAATTCTGAAAGAGAATGCTCATTCAATTTGACATAGTTAGTTTCCTTCCTCAATCGCGTTCCTTTGCAATCTGTACATTGTGTTTTGCCTCTATATCTCGCAAGCATCACTCTATATTGAATTTTATAACTCTTTTGTTCAACATATTGAAAGAACTTCCTAATGCCATGAATCTTTCCTTTTCCATTCCAAAGGAGATCTTTTTGTTCAGCATTTAGCTCGTCATAGGGCCTATGAATAGGAAAACCAATAGAGCTCGCTTGAATAATGAAGTCGTCTTTCCATTCTTGCATTTTTTCACCGCGCCAAGGCATAATTGCCTCTTCATAAACAGATTTATTTCCATCTGGAATCACAAGATCTTCATCTATGCCAATCATGCTTCCAAAACCTTCGCAGCTGGGGCAGGCTCCATAAGGATTGTTAAAGCTGAATAAATGCTGGCTAGGAATTTCAAAGCTTAATCCATCCTCCTCAAAAACAGTAGAAAAAGGCTGTGTTTCATTGGTATCAACCCATTGAATAATACAATTTCCATTGCCTTCGTAAAAGGCAGTCTGAATAGAATCTGCTAAGCGATTTACATTTTCCTCAGTGCTAGAGTCAGCAACTGCACGATCTACCACCAATTCCAACTGTGGTGAAGCTCCAAGTACTTCCTTTTGTAAATCATTTATTAGATAAATCTTTTCATTCCACTTTATTCTAGCAAATCCTTGTGATTGAAGAAGTTCAATGACTCTTATGGGATCTTTATCCGCAACCTTAATTGGTGCCAGGATAAGCAGTTTCCTATCATTATTCTGCAGTTGGATGTATTTAAGAACATCCTCAACGGTGTGTTTTTTGACCTCTTTGCCAGAAATAGGTGAATAGGTTTTGCCAAGTCGGGCGTATAATAACTTGAGGAAATCATAAATTTCTGTAACTGTACCTACCGTAGATCTTGGATTTCGGGAAACCACCTTTTGTTCTACAGCTATTGCAGGAGAAAGGCCGATAATAGAATCGCAATCGGGTTTATTTAGTCGCCCTAAGAATTGACGAGCATAGGCCGAAAGGCTCTCAACATATCTCCTCTGACCTTCGGCGTAGAGTGTATCGAAGGCCAAGCTAGATTTTCCAGATCCACTTAAACCTGTAATTACTATTAGTTTATTCTTGGGTAAATCAACATCTATTCCTTTGAGATTGTGCATGCGAGCACCCCTTATGGAAATAGTTTCTAATTCTAGGTAAGTGGAAGATTCCTTCAAAATGTGTTTATTAATAAAGTTAACAAAGCTAAAGAGATACTTTGGTTTGATTATTCATAAAGTATTCTATATTTGCATTCATCAATAACCCAATTTCTATAGGCAAAAGTTCTACTCTGTTTCATTTTTAACATTCAAAGAGGAAGAATTATGCAAAAGAATTTTGTAGAGGACCAAGTATTGGTTCAACGATACATAGGAGGAGAGGAGAACGCCCTGCAGCTACTTATCCACAAGCATCAGCAAAAAATTTTCGGATTTATAATTAGCAAAGTGAAAGATGAAGATCTTGCAAATGATCTTTTTCAAGACACTTTTGTAAAAGTGATTAATACTCTAAAATCTGGAAGGTATAACGAGGAAGGAAAGTTTATTCAGTGGGTAATGAGAATTGCACATAATCTTGTTATAGATCATTTTAGAAGAAATAAACGATTCCCAACCATTCGGCCAACGAGTGAATTTGATATTTTTGATGTGATAAATTCACCCGAAAAGAATTTTGAAGAATCGATTATTTATAATCAGATTTTGCTAGACGCACAAAAATTAATTGAGTATTTACCCGAAGAGCAGAAAGAAGTTATCCAACTTAGAATGAGGGAGGATCTTAGTTTCAAAGAAATTGCGGATCAAACTAATGTGAGTATAAATACGGCTTTAGGTAGAATGCGATATGCCCTAATAAACCTAAGAAAACTGATAGAAAAACATCAAGTAGTTCTAAGCGAATAATTTTCTTTATTGATACAATATGATTAGGCAGGAATCGTTTTTATTCAAAACCTGCCTATGAAAGATTATACAATTGACTTGGAGCACACCATTGATAAAAAGCAAAACCCCAGGAAACAAACCATTTCCTTTATTGTAAATTACAGTAGATCAATAGAAAGAATAAATCTGAACTCAGGTTGCACTTTCTTGATAAACAAAAATTAGCAAGAATTATTAGAAATCAATTAGCCACATCGCTGAGGAATTTAATGCGAATTAGTCGAAGTGTTTCTTCGTCATAATCGCAATTAAATTCTTCAAGTGCGGCGTTGATATCATCTGACTCTGATTCTAGAAAGTATTCGTAAATTTCTTCAACATCATCTTCATCTAGAATATCGTCGATGTGGTAATTGATGTTGACTTTTGTTCCTGAATGAACAATGTGTTCAATTTCGGTGATTAAATCTGTCATATTCATTCCTTTGGAGCTTGCTATGTCTTCTAGACTGAGCTTCCTATCCATAGATTGAATAATATATACCTTGTTTTTAGATTTATTAACAACAGATTTAACGGATAAACTAGAATCCTTCTCAATGTCGTTCTCTTCTACATGCTTCGTTATCAGATTGACGAAAGGCATTCCATATTTTTTCGCTTTTCCTTCCCCAACGCCACTTATTTGCTTCATTTCTTCCATTGAAGTAGGGTAGTGGGTAGCCATTTCGGAAAGTGAAATTTCTTGAAATACTACATAAGGTGGGACACCTATTTTTTGAGCTTCTTTTTTTCGAAGATCTTTTAATTGTTTGAAAAGAACTTCGTCTAATACAGCTGTCCCTCCAGAACCTTCAGCAGACTCAGAAAAGTCAAGATCAAAATTATGATCCTCTCTTATCATAAATGGAACAGCTTTTTTCAGGTAGGCTTCAGATTTTTCGTTCAGTTTTAGAACCCCATAGGTCTCTATATCCTTCACCAAATATCCTTGCACTATGGCTTGTCTCATTACACTTGTCCAATGTAACTCAGAACCATGTATACCTTTGCCGAATATAGGTAGAGTATGGGCTCGATTTGATTTGATTATGGAATTCAGTTCGCCTCTAAGAATGGAAGTGATATGCTGTATTTTTAACCTTTGATTGGTGTTTTTAACAGCATTTAGTACTAGTTGAAGATCCTTAGAAGCATCAAAGAGACTGAGCGGATTTTTACAGTTATCGCACATTCCTTTGCAATCGTCAGCTGAAAATTTTTCACCGAAATAGTGCAATAAAAAAACTCTTCTACAACAACTTGTTTCTACAAATCCAACGGTTTCTTGAATTAACTGTTTACCTATTTCTTGTTCTGAAACAGGTTTATTATTCATGAACTTCTCAAGCTTTTCAATGTCTTTGTGCGAATAGAAAGCCAAGCAAATTCCTTCTGCCCCATCTCTGCCCGCTCTTCCCGTTTCTTGATAATAGCTTTCAAGGCTTTTTGGAATGTCATGATGAATTACAAAGCGAACGTCTGGTTTGTCAATTCCCATCCCAAAGGCTATCGTAGCTACTACAACATCTACATCCTCCATCAGAAAAGCATCTTGATGCCTTACCCTCGTGGCACTATCCAGTCCGGCATGATAGGGAACTGCATTTATTCCATTCACCCGCAAAGTCTCAGCTATTTCCTCAACTTTCTTCCTGCTTAAGCAGTAAATAATTCCACTTTTTCCTGAATGATTTCGAATAAACTTAATTATTTCATTTTCAATATCCTTCTTAGGTCGAACTTCATAAAATAAATTATCTCTATTGAATGAGGAGACAAAAACATTTGCCGACTCCATTCCTAAGTTCTTCTGGATGTCTGATTGCACTTTTGGAGTTGCAGTTGCTGTTAAGGCAATGACAGGTCTGCGTACAATTCTATTTATTATTGAGCGCAAATTCCGGTATTCAGGTCTGAAGTCATGTCCCCATTCAGATATGCAATGTGCTTCATCGATAGCGTAAAAGGATACTGTAATTTGTTGGAGTAGCTCAATGTTTTCGTCCTTAGTAAGTGATTCTGGAGCTACATATAGTAGCTTGGTAACTCCACTTCTAAGATCTGCCTGAACTTGCTGAACATTTTTCTTAGTTAAAGATGAATTTAGAACGTGCGCAATTCCGGGCTCTGGAGAAAAACTTCTTAGAGAATCAACTTGGTTCTTCATTAATGCAATTAGTGGAGAGACAACAATTGCTGTTCCTTCCATCATAAGTGCAGGGAGTTGATAACAAAGTGATTTACCTCCACCCGTAGGCATTATTACAAAGGTGTCATGCCCTTCTAATAAACTTTGTATGGCGGGTTCTTGATTGCCCTTGAAGCCCTTGAAGCCAAAAAACTTCTTTAATTGTTCTGATGCTGCTGTCATTATAACGAATAAGACCTATTGATGTAACCTTTGAGCTACAGACACCTAAAATAGTGTGAAAAAACCATTATTTCCAATAAGTTTATGGAATTTTACTCCGCTAGTTTCTTAACAATCGTAGATTTACTCAGAATTTCACGAAGACTTGAAAAAAGAAAAAGAAATCATGAGCTTTCTAGATCATCTAGAAGTGCTCCGCTGGCATTTAGTTCGTATTTCCATTGCCGTTCTCATAACAGGAATAGGGGTGTTTCTCGCAAAAGATTTTTTTATAGATACGGTGCTACTTGGGCCTAGAAGGCCAGATTTTCAGACATATGTGATTTTTTGTGACATAAGTTTATCTCTAGGACTAGAGGGTATATTTTGTTTTACAGAACCCCCTTTTGAGCTTTTGAACACAAAAATGGCAGGTCAATTCACTACCCATATTTTGGTCGCTTTTCTAGGCGGAATTGTAATTAGCTTTCCATATGCGGTATTTGAATTTTGGCGATTTATCTCCCCAGGTCTTAGTAAGACTGAAAAAAAGTCGAGTAGAGGGGTGGTTTTCTCTGCCAGTTTACTCTTTTTTCTTGGCGTTGCCTTCGGATATTATCTCATCGCTCCTCTTTCTGTGCAGTTTTTAGGAAGCTACACCATAAGTGATGAAATTGTAAATCGCATAGATTTAACCTCTTTTATAAAAACCATCACTTCGGTTACTTTGTCGAGTGGAGTTCTGTTTGAGTTACCCGTTATTGTTTTTTTTCTGAGTAAAGCAGGTATATTAACACCCGCTTGGATGAAGGCTTATAGAAGACATGCCATTGTTGTTGTGTTAATTCTCTCAGCTATAATAACTCCTCCAGACATTTTGAGTCAAATACTTGTTAGCATTCCAGTAATTCTTTTATATGAATTGAGCATCGGTATAAGTAGGAGACAAGAATCAAGAAGAATGAAAAAAGAATTGGCCCTATGATGACTTTGCGCGCAGAAGGATTGATTAAACGCTATCGGAAAAGAAGTGTAGTTAAAGGTGTTTCCTTTGAAGTGAAACAGGGTGAAATAGTAGGTCTGTTGGGTCCGAATGGTGCTGGGAAAACGACTTCATTTTATATGACGGTTGGACTAATAAAGCCAAATGAAGGTAGGGTGATGTTAGACGATGTAGATATCACCAATGATCC
>CALCFH010000451.1 GCA_937900215.1 uncultured Cryomorphaceae bacterium | reverse complement strand
CTTCCAACGATGGGTGGCCAAACTGCACTTAATCTGGCAATAGATTGCGAGAATGCAGGAATCTGGAAAAAATATCGAGTAAAAATGATCGGAGCGGATATAAGAGCGATAGAGACTACTGAAGATCGTGAGAAGTTCCGTAATAAAATGATTGAAATCGGAGTAAATGTATGTAAAGGAAAAACAGCAACTTCTTTTTTAACTGGAAAGGAGATAGCTCAAGAAATAGGTTTTCCTTTGGTCATTCGACCATCTTATACACTTGGTGGATTTGGTGGTGGATTTGTAAATACACCAGAAGAATTTGATAACGCCTTGAATGCCGGCTTACAAGCTTCTCCGATACACGAAGTACTAGTGGAGCAGAGTATTTTAGGATGGAAAGAATACGAGCTTGAACTATTAAGAGATAATATTGGAAATATTATCATTATCTGTTCGATTGAGAATTTTGATCCGATGGGTGTGCATACAGGAGATTCAATCACTGTGGCTCCTGCGATGACTCTACCTGATACGGTGTATCAGAACATGAGAGATCTTGCGAAGAAGATGATGAACGCCATTGGTCAATTTGCCGGCGGTTGCAATGTTCAATTCTCAGTTCATCCTGAGACCGATCAAATAATAGGAATAGAAATCAACCCTCGGGTTTCACGCTCATCTGCATTGGCATCTAAAGCCACTGGTTATCCGATTGCTAAGATTGCTGCTAAGCTGGCTATAGGGTATAACCTCGATGAATTAAAAAATCAAATTACAAAAACTACTTCTGCTTTCTTTGAGCCTGCTCTTGATTATGTGATTGTAAAAATACCAAGATGGAACTTCGATAAATTTCCAGGAGCTGACAGGAAATTGGGTCTTCAGATGAAGTCTGTAGGAGAGGCAATGGGAATTGGAAGAAACTTCCAGGAGGCTTTACAAAAGGCATGTCAGTCTTTAGAGATAAAAAGAAATGGGCTAGGCGCTGATGGCAGAGAACTTAAAAATCAACAAGAAATTCTATACAGCCTCGAAAATCCAAGTTGGAATAGACTCTTTCATATTTATGATGCCTTCAAAATGGGCATTCCTTTCAAGACCATCAAGAAACTTACTAAAATTGATAATTGGTTCCTTCATCAGATAGAAGAACTGCTTGTTCTTGAAAAAGAAATTGAAAACTATTCCTTGGATACTTTACCTAAGGCGCTACTGAAAACAGCAAAAGAAAAAGGATATGCTGACAGACAGATTGCCCATTTGGTGAAATGTTTGGAAAGTGAAGTTTATAATAAAAGAAATGATTTGGGTATTAAGCGTGTTTACAAGCTTGTTGATACCTGCGCAGCTGAATTTGAAGCGCAAACCCCATATTTC
>CALCFH010000450.1 GCA_937900215.1 uncultured Cryomorphaceae bacterium | reverse complement strand
AGGAATAATTTCAACGATAGGCGCAAAAGCTTTCTTGGTGAGGAAGCTGAGCTCTAAGTCAGGATACTTTTTTAAAAGGCTTTGAATTACAGGAACACAGAGTGCCACATCGCCCATAGAAGAAAGGCGAACGATGAGGATCTTCATCCTTGTTGTTTTGAGCTGTACAAACTAGGATTGAGTTTAGGGTCGTTGTACATTTTCATTTGACGATAGACCTTCATTACCCTATTGCCTGCTTGTAGATCTTCTAACAGTTGAGCAATGGCAAGACTTAAATCGCGCCTTTGTTCTTGAAGTATTCTCAATTTGTACAAGCACAAATCGGTGTGTTCTTTGCCTGCCTCGCTGCGCTCGGCTTCTTGCTTCATATGGTACAGCTTTAAGGCCAAGATAGAAAGCCGATCTATGGCCCATGCCGGACTTTCAGTATTTATTCTAGCTGAATCTTTGGGCTTGGTAGATTTAAATCGCTCCAAAAAGAGATCGTCTAAACCTTCTACCTGATTGGTTCGTACTTGATTGGATGCGTCTATTCTTCGCTTCAATTCCAAGGCAAAAGAATTGTCAATACCCGGACGCCGTATTTCATCTTCTAAATGCCATTGTACTGAGTCTACCCAGCATTTTTGGTAGAAGGGAAGAAGCAATTCATCTTCAAAATGACCCTGCTTTGCATCGATTGAATCTGTGATATGATAATCTCGCACACATTGATCAAAAACGCGATTCAAGTTTTCTACCTCCTCTAATAATCGTTCTATAGCCATGGCAGTAATGCTTTTTCTATTCTGTTCATAGCCTCATTTAAGTCGCTTTCTGATGCAGCATAGGAAATGCGTATAGAATCTGGACTTCCAAAAGCTTCACCGGATACCAATCCAACATGGGCTACTTCCAACAGATACATGCATAAATCATTGCTGGTCTTGATTTCCCTTCCACCTAAAGTGCGATTGAGCCAAAATGAAATGTCTGGAAAGAGATAAAATGCACCACCTGGAAGACTCATCTTAAATCCAGGAATTTTGGTCAGTCTATCAAACATGAGTTTTCTGCGTTTTTCAAACGCATTTACCATATACTTTACTTCAGCCGGATCGGCTTGCAAGGCACGAATGGCTGCACGTTGTGCAATGGAATTGGGCGCCGATGTAAACTGACCTTGAAGCTTATCGCAGGCCTGAGCGATCTCCAATGGGGCACCTAGGTAGCCTAATCTCCACCCTGTCATGGCGAAGCCCTTAGACATACCGTTTACGGTTATAGTCCTTTCCAACATACCAGGAAAAGAAGCAAAGCTTCTATGCTTGCCGTCAAATCGAATTAATTCATAAATCTCATCTGAGATTACGTAAACATTCGGATGCTTGCGAATAACCTCGGCAATGGCCTCTAGTTCTGAATCGGTATAGACTGCCCCGCTCGGATTGCAGGGGTAGCTAAAGAGCAAAACTCTTGTTCTACTCGTAATGCTGGCCTCCAATTGTTCAGCAGTGAATTTATAGCCTTGCTCGGCAGTAGTATTAATAAAAACCGACTTCCCTTCGGCTAAATCAACTATGGCTGTATAACTAACCCAATAAGGCGCAGGAATGACCACTTCGTCGCCCGGATTTACCAAAGCTAAGACGGCATTTGCAATGCTTTGCTTTGCTCCGGTTGACGCCACTATTTGATTTGGAGAATAATCCAAGCCATTATCTCGCTTGAATTTGGCGCAAATGGCCTCTCTTAAATCAGAATATCCCGCAATTGGGGTATAGTGTGAAAAATCTTTTTCAACAGCTTCTATGGCTGCACTTTTTATGAAATCCGGCACATTGAAATCGGGCTCGCCCAGAGTTAATCCAATCACATTGATGCCTTTAGCGGCAAGTTCACGTGTCTTTCTGGCCATCCCAATGGTTTGGGATTCTTCCATATTTAGAACGCGATTTGAGAGTTGATGCATAGTTTTAAGCTAGGGTGCAAAGCTATCAAATTGGAATCTTTAGTTTCAACAAAGGCTTTTGCGATATTTGGGGTTCCAAATAAAGGAATTGGATCTCTATGGAAGTTGTTATAGAAATTACTAAATATACCCTGCCAGCCCTGTTGGTGGTGCTCATTACCTATTTAATGCTCAGTAGTTTTTTGGATAATGAAGAAAAACGAAGAGCCTATCTGTTGAGAAGGGAAATGAAAAAGGGAAGCATAAGTGCAAAATTGCAAGCCTATGAGCGGGTGGCGCTGTTCTTAGAACGCATTTCGCCACACAGCCTTATGGTTAGGGTGCCTGCAGGAACCTTAAGTGTTTCTTCTTACCAATCTCTTCTGCTCAAGACCATCCGAAATGAGTTTGAACACAATCTTTCTCAACAGATTTATATATCCGATGAGGTTTGGAGACAAATTGTACACGCTAAATCTGCAACCGTTGGTATAGTGAACAAATGCGCTTCGGAATGCAAGGAAAACGATAAAGGCATAGAACTGAGTAAAAGAATACTGAATTATGAGATGGAGTTGGAAGTGTTTCCTACCCGTAAGGCTTTGTTTTATCTGAAATCAGAAATTCAAAAGGAAATTTAAAAAAACAGAGCGCGTATTTTCCGAATGAGTACCTCGGCCATTTTTCTATTGCTCTGCTGAGTCCATCCAGCTATATGCGGACTCATCAATACTTTTTCAGACTGTGCTAAATATTGAAATTGGTGATTCTCTAAGCGCTTTTTTGAGGCTGAAAAACTGCTGGTTTCAAATTCCAAAACATCCAAACAAGCGCCTAAAACTTTTCCACTTTCCAAAGCCTGAATCAAGTCTGCTGTATTTAGCTGATTTCCTCGAGATGTGTTGAGGATGTAAATGGGCTTTTTAAATTGTTCTATAAATTGTAGGTGGATGTAATTCTTGGTCTCCGATGTTAGTGGAAGGTGAATAGATAAAACATCGGCTGAATTTTGAATTTCAGTTATGCCCACTTCTTCTATATGACTGTGATTGAAATTCGATTTGTATTTATCCCAAACTAAAACACGAACATTAAATCCTTTTAATTTTTCAGCAAAAGATTGACCCATTGGGCCATATCCAATAATGCCTACGGTTTTTCCAGAAAGCTCTTCCCCTCTATTTTCTTCACGGCGCCAAATACCTTTTTTCACTTCGTCGAAGGCGGAAGGAAGCTTGTTGAACAGGCTTAAGAGCATGCCGATGGCATGCTCACCCACTGCGTCTCGGTTGCCTTCTGCAGCACTTAAACATTTAATTCCCTGGGCCTCAGCCCAGGCTACATCGATGTTTTCCATTCCTGATCCAAAGCGGCCAATGAATTTCAATTTTGGAAATTTTGATAAAAAAGGCTTATCCAACGGAAAGCGTGAACGTATGATAAAGCCAACGGCATCGGAATGGTCTCGCGCAATCTCGTCTGCGCTTTTCTGATATTCTTCTATCGTTTTAAATCCGCTTAATCGCAATTCTTCCAAAAGAGAAGAATGACATTGATCTATAAATACCAGCTTCATTATCTGGGCAAATTAATGGTTTTGCCTTTTGGATACTTTACGCTGTATGAGAATACGATCTCTAG
>CALCFH010000449.1 GCA_937900215.1 uncultured Cryomorphaceae bacterium | reverse complement strand
GCCTTTGCTCCTGGTCCGTATTCCTTTCATATACAGTTCAAACAATCGAATGGATTGTGGAGCAGTGTTCATTCCGAAACGGTTGTTAAATGCATAGATCCAATTAGAAGTATTCAAGTATTGGATGCAAATACTGGCATTTACAGGGCTCATTTTGACACCTTAGTTGGAAGTCAGTTTAAACTCGAATTTAGAGGTGAGCACGATACAACTTGGAGATCTAAACCATTGGCAAACGCCAACGTAAGATCACAAAAGTTTAATATCACGCCTTGGTTTAATCAGAATGTTACTGTACGCCTTGCCATCCAACAGAATGGCGTTTGGAGACGGGGTTGTGAATACAATTTGTTGGTTCCGTGCAAAGATCAATCACTGAATATTATCGTTCAAACAGCCCCCTTTTGTGAAGGAGACTCTGCCTTAGTTCGAGCAGGGAATTGGGGTGGATTGGGCGCCCCTAGCTATTTATGGAGCAATGGGGCAACAACAAAAAGAACCTTTGCTAAGCAAGGAGAAACCATTTCCGTTAGGATTACCGATGTCGCCGGCTGTACTTTAACCGACTCCATTTATATTGATAGTATTCCGAATACGGCTGTTCCACTCAACTTTGCAGTGGATAGAATAAACCAAACTCAATTTATTGCGAGCTGGTCGCATCCAAATCTAGATTTAGCGAGTACACTTATTGGTTACCGACTCGTTTCTAGACTTGCAGGAACCTACAGCTGGACAAGCACAACACTATCAACAGATACATTTGTAAATATTGACTTCAATAGTTCCGGAAGGGTGGCTGGCAACTACGAATTTGCAGTGTTTACGCGATACAATAACGGAACATTGACTTTGAACTCAGAATACACTTGCATTGTCAGGAAGTACTACAATGGAACGGGCAACAAAAGGCAGGCAGATGTGGATGATGAGGAATGGCTTAGGCAGGAAGGAATTTTGGTTTATCCCAATCCAACCGAAAGTCTTATCTATATTCAATCTCCCAAAGAATCTAAGATTAAACTTCTGGATTTGAATGGAAGAGTGATTTCTGAGGTGATTCAAACGCAGTCTGAAACAACCTTAGACCTTCTTTATTTAGCGAAAGGAGTTTATCTTATTGAAATCACAACGAATAATGGAAGTCATAAAGAGCGAATCATTAAAAAGTAGTTCGCTTAAGCCATTTGATCTAAGTCTTTATCACCATAAATCATCAGAGGAAGAGTTTCTGCAGCTGCTGCTATGGATTATTCTATAAAATTCAATGCTACTACCTCTGGGAAAGGGCGTTTTAAACTAAGGTTGGATGGCTGTAGAAAAACATCTAGCACGGATGAAAAAATCAGGGCTTATAAAGGCGCTTCACCTCTTGTTGAATCTCAGTGGATGCTGCAATACGGGGCGCCTTTAAGGCAGATGAGCGCTCAACGAATTGAAAACAGAATTACTCTTTCAAGCAATCGCTGACATTGTAAAGTGGCCTTTGACAAAGAAAGAATTGGATCTGCCAAAAACCCAAAATGATCTACTGTTCTCAAATTGTGATGCCCCATTTTATACCCATTAACCGCCTTATTCCAAATTACAATTTCAAAACAACCTCAAATAATCGAACTTTATAGAACTCTTTTCATTGAATAAATGTTCAACATATATTAGATTTACAAACAAATTGCGCTTGCAAATGCACACTATAAATAGAATAGCGGCGCTCCTAAATAAAGGGCTAAAAAGTATTTAAATACCATGAAAAACATTGAGTTGAGGCTATCTATGGTATGGTTAACTATTTTAACAATACTACTGTCATCCTGCAGCCCCTCCCTTTCTACTGAGACGGTTGATATGGAGTTAGAGCTTGTAGGTGAAACACTTTTTGAAGGGTCAAATTCACTTCAGTACGCTAACAAAAACCAATTGGCTGATCTAGCCGCAACGATTGGAATGGACAGTCGCTCACTTAAAAGTGTAGTTGTTTCCAAAGCACTTATTGAGTTAAATGAATTATCTCGGCCCATTACAGAGAGTCTTCTGCTACAAGTTGTAAGCGACAATCAAGAACTAATAACCATTGGAACATTAAATCCGCTTCCCGAAGGAAAGCAGTTTGTTCTTTCACTTGCTGAGAATACTTCCATCCTACCCTATCTAAAAGACTCTGGTAGCACATGGGTGCTTGATCTGAATATATCAGAAGATTATATGGATGAGATGGTTGTCAACGGTACTTTAACCTTGAGTATAGAATACAAACCCAACTAAAATTATACACGATGAAGTTGAAATTATTTATTGGATTCATAGCGCTTGCACTTCTCTCATTTTCCTTTGCGGAAAAAGGAGATGATGAAAAATTGATAGGGGTTTGGCAGCCAAGCGACGGACGGAGCTATATAAAGATTGATAAAATTGGAAGTAAGTTTTTTGGCAGAGTAGTTTGGATGAAAGAACCGAACGACGAAAAAGGTGAGCCAAGATTGGATATTAATAATCCAGATGAGTCTTTGAGATCAACGCCATTGAAGGGATACCGTATTCTAAAGGATATGGTTTACAACGCAGAGGATGGCCTTTGGGAGGATGGTTCGATCTATGACCCCAAGAATGGAACAACGTACAACTGCAAAATGGTACTCAAAGCGGACAATCAACTAGAGGTACGCGGTTACGTTGGCACCGCTCTTTTCGGTCGGACCGATGTTTGGACTCGTCTCGTAAAGAAGGAAAAGTAAAATTCTTTAAGGACTAGTGTACGTAATCCCAAAGTTGAAATACAGCTGGTTCTGAAGATCGTTTTCGATAAAATACGGTTCGTCACTTCCAAAGAAACGTAGAAAATCTCCATCCTGATCTAAGTCAAAACTGTAATTGATTCGGTATCCGGCTTCTGCACTGAGCCAGAAAAAGCCCGAAAGTTGTCTTTGGTAGGTAAAGCCTGTCCTTATTTCTGACCTTCTCAATTCTACTGCTTCCGCTGCCCAGAGTTCATTTAGAGCAGGTGCATACGATTCCGCATTTTCTGACCAATCATTCAAAGCATAAGTGGCACCAATCACCGTGAATCCCGCTTTCAATAGACTCTTTGAATCAAAACGATAACGAAGAGCAGCCCTTGCAGGAAGAATTGCTTCTATACCCCATTTTTCGTTTTCAAAGGTGTGGTAATAGTATATGATCGGCACATAGTTTAAGGCTCCACCCAGATAGGTTCTGGAAATTCCGAAGGCATACATCAATCGATCATTTGGTTTCCAGCCGTAAAGCAAAGAGGCCGGAAGGCGCAAAGCATTATCTGTTTGAATAGTGTTAATCGCATAGTCTCCATTTAATTCAAATCCAAACTGACCCAACAAAAAAGTCTTTTCATTTAATGGCTTGAAAATGGTGAAAAGCGCACCCATTCTGGTAAGGCCATTATTGTTGAGGGTTTCCAGAAGAGGATGTCCATTTGACCCTTCTATCGTATAGAATTGCCTTTGGTAAATAAGGTTTAGATTGACAAGAATATTGTTCCTAGAAACAATTGGAAGGTTAGTACTTAATTCCAAACACTGGCTCCGATTAATTGCAGCATTCGCTGAAATGTCAACGCTTTCATTTGCTGTAGGAGTTCCTGCTGTTATTGAATGTTCGGGCATGAAATCATAAAACACTCCAACCAAGGTAGTCGGCGATTGTCCCAAGACTTTGTTATTGCAAAAGGCTTTTGCAGGTTTGGTGGCGAGTTCAAACTCCGAGAAATCGAAATCCCCTTCTGAATTGGTGCTATCTACTTGCGAGAATAAAGCACCACCTATCAACATGGTAATTACAAATAATTGAACTTTTTTCATAGTCTTATCTGTCTTATAATAAGTTGTGAATTTAAAGTAATCGAAGATAATTTTTTGATGAAATCAAAATCCTATTGATCAAATTAAACTTATAAAAGATTCCCTTTTGTTATCTCAACAGACCTGGGTGAACTTTAAATTCAGAAAATCAACGTATTACATAGCCTAATGTTTTGAGTCCGAGTTATGAGGAAGAGTCAGACTAAATTGCCTTTCCAAAAAGCTCATGACATGCCCACTATTTTCAAGCTTTCTTTTCGCTGAAAGTTGCAATTGAAACGCATAATCGTTTTTTTTCAAACCTCCATTTTAGAGGAGGAATAAGTACAGATGGCTTTGCAGCCATTGAATGATTTTAGAAAATAGGGAGCATACTAGCGCCTCCCGTTGTTGCCAATTGAAAAAATGACAATCCGAGAATTGTACATACTATAGCACAC
>CALCFH010000448.1 GCA_937900215.1 uncultured Cryomorphaceae bacterium | reverse complement strand
CTGTCCTTCTTGTCTGAATTTAACTGCTCCACCGGACCCCGCAAGGACCACATTTCTAGGGTTCCATGTAAATTTATATTTCCACGGATTGTTGTCGCTTCCCGGAGCAGGGAGTCCTCCTGTGAACGATTCAAACAAAGTCATTTCACCTCCCTCATTTCGGATTTCATCTATGACCTTCATGGCTGAGAGATGGTCAATTCCTGGATCTACCCCTATTTCATTAAGAAGAATTACACCTGCCTTCTTGGCCTGTTCATCTAGCGCTTCCATTTCAGGTGAGATATAACTGGCCGTTACCATGTGTTTACCCAGCGCAATGCAATCAACCGCAACGGGTACATGCATATGAGCCGGAAGCATAGAAATAACAATATCTGCCTTGCTGATGGCGCGAATTCTGGAAATCTCATCCTTCACATCTAATGCGATGGCCTCACCTCTAGGCATTTGCTTAACTTTTGATTTAGCCAATTCTAGGTTCTGATCGGCTACTGTAATGTACCAATCTGCAGTGGCTGCCTTTTGCATTAAATACTGAATTAGACTTGCTGTAGACCTACCTGCACCAATCACTAAAATGTTAAGCATACTGTTGATTTGTAAGCAAAGGTAAATAGCTCGAGACTCTTACAAGCTGTACTTTTGAATCGTGAATAAACGATTTTTTATCTACCTCCTTCTTTGTCCGCTTTTTGGCCTAAGCCAAAGCACTTTAGTGATAATAAGTGAAGGAATTTGCGGAAAATTAAGTTTGAATGGACAAGCTTCTTCCATCTGTAAGTCGTATTGGCTGATAGAATCTTTGCCTGCCTCCGAGTTTCAAATCGGCTATGTGCTGCAGTTGGGTGAGGATGAAAAAACCATGCAGCGAAGCATTAGAATAGATGGCACCTCTAACTATGTTTACTATATTGAGGAAATAGCCCCCTTATCTTTTCGGTTTCGGTACAGAGGCAATACTGTTCCGGCAAAAGACTATGCGCTTTTTGAAGCAGGCAAAATAGTAGCCTCAAGCTTAGAGCCTCCTTTAGATGTGCTTCCGAATGAAAATGAGTTGAGCGTTGTGGTCATTGATAGTATTCCATCCGCCCAAACGAAAGACAGTACACTTGTAGCAGAAGAAATAGCTGTTGAAGAAAAAAAAGACAGCCTCGTGCGCATTGAGATTGCACAGCCCAATATGAAGAACCTGGAAGTTAATAATATCTCAAAGTCAATGCTCAAAGGGGAACACATTGCCAATGAGTTCGACCGATTTTTATTTTGCAAAAAGATGGCAATGGGAAGCGATAAATTAGATGAGACATGGATTCGGCATTTGTGTTCATTACTTCGCTACGATCAATCAAGACTAGACTTTTTGCAGACCATAGCACCGCGTTATTGCAATGAAGACTGGTTTGAAGGGATGCAAGATGTATTGAAATTTGACGCACTAAAATTGGCGTTTTTAAAGAGTTTGAAAGACAATAAACTAGATGAATAAAAGATACTTTAGATTAGCCATACTCCTCGGTGCCACAGCGGTAGCCCTAGGTGCATTGGGCGCTCATGCATTTGAAAACATTCTTGCTCCAGAATCATTACGCAGCTTTGAAACGGCTGTTCGTTACCAGCTTTTGCATGCCGTCTTGCTACTGGCTGTTTGCTTTGCCTCTGATCGATATAGCCTAATCTGGACACAGCGCTTTCTTGTTTTTGGCACCATGTCTTTTTCAGGGTCTATCTATCTTTTATTACTAAATGAGCAATTAAATTGGGGAATAAATTTTCTCTGGTCCTTCACCCCATTAGGAGGTATTGCGCTGATTATTGGATGGTTAAGTTTATTGGTAGTCAAACCCATTGAAAAAGGTTGAGAAAGAAATCTAATAAAAGGCAGTGTTTAGAAAAAGAGATTCAATTACATTTGACCCTTTAATAGTGAATAAAAATCCCCCACTATGAATTATAAGGAAGGAATTAAACCCGCTTCAGCAAGTCTCGAAAGCTACGGTATCAAAGGAGCTATTGAGCGATGGAATCTACATCCATCCACCCTTTCAGATATTGCTGTCGAGAAAAAAATGGCCACATTGGCCTCGTCTGGAGCGATCGCTGTGAATACAGGAGAATTTACAGGGCGCTCACCAAAAGACCGCTTCATCGTAGAAGATGATTTAACGCGCGAGTCGGTTTGGTGGGGAGACATCAACATGAAGTTTCCAGCCGATAAATTCGACCAGCTTGCCGAGAAAATGGCAGCGTATCTTTCTGGCAAGGAACTGTATGTACGCGACGCATTTGCTTGTGCCGACGTTAACTATCGATTGAGCGCAAGGGTAATCAATGAGTATCCTTGGTCTAATCAGTTCGTGAGCAATATGTTCATTCAGCCGAGCGAAGAAGAATTATTGAAATTCGATCCTGAGTGGGTAATTTTAAACGCTCCGGGTTTTCTTGCAGACCCAGCAGTGGATGGCACTCGCCAACACAATTTTTCAATTTTAAACTTTAGTAGAAAAATGATTCTCGTTGGAGGATCAGGCTATACTGGTGAGATTAAAAAAGGAGTGTTTTCAGCATTGAACTTTATTCTTCCACACCAAAAAAACACATTGAGCATGCATTGCTCAGCCAATGTTGGAAAGGGTGGAGACACGGCCATTTTCTTTGGCCTTTCAGGAACAGGAAAAACAACTCTAAGTGCAGATCCAAACAGAGCCTTGATTGGAGACGACGAACACGGTTGGAGTGGTGAGAATACCATTTTCAATTTTGAAGGTGGATGTTATGCCAAAGCCATTGATCTGAGCGCAGAGAAAGAGCCCGACATTTTTCGTGCTATTCGCCCAGGAGCAATCTTAGAGAATATCGTTTACAAAAAAGGAACCAATGAGGTAGATTTTGCAGACGGTTCTATTACAGAAAATACCAGGGTCAGTTACCCGATTGACTTCATCGACAATATTGTTCGTCCGTCTATTGGAAAGAACCCGAAAAATATTTTCTTCCTTACTGCAGATGCCTTTGGAGTTTTGCCTCCCATCAGCAAGCTTACGCCTGGACAGGCCATGTATCATTTCATATCTGGATACACAGCTAAAGTTGCAGGTACAGAAGTGGGAGTAACAGAGCCCGTACCTTCATTTTCCGCTTGTTTCGGAAAAGCCTTTATGCCCCTTCACCCCTCGGTTTACGCTGAAATGTTGGGCAAAAAAATGCAAGAAGCCGGAGTAAATGTTTGGCTAATTAATACGGGCTGGTCAGGAGGATCCTATGGCACTGGCGAGCGCATTAAACTTCGCTATACGCGAGCTATGATCACAGCGGCATTAGATGGTGATTTAGAAAATGTTGCGTTCAGAGAACATCCTGTGTTTGGATTGCAAATGCCTGAGGACTGTCCTAACGTACCCAATGAGATCTTGAACCCAAGAGACACATGGGCAGACGCCTCTAAATACGATGCCATTGCACAAGATCTTGCCAATCGCTTCCACAAGAATTTCACACAATTTGCAGACAACTGCAGTGCTGAAATACTTTCAGGCGGACCCAAGGCAAAAGCTTCCGTTTAGAATCTTGAATGAGCATTCAGAAGGGCTACCCCAAAAAGGGTAGCCTTTTTTTTGTTATACCCGATTTGCTCATGCAAATACTAATGAATTTATATTTCAGTATGCCTTCTTCTTAAGAACAGAACTTTGTACAAGAAACGAACACATTGAAAAATGGAGCCCATTCATGTATCGAAGATGCATTCGAGATAAAATTCTGTTCACTTGGCTATCCAACTACTCAATGAAGCGGTGCTCTTCTAGACACAATTAAAGGACGGACTTAGAACTTTGATAAAAGATCAATTTAGGCAGATTCCTCATCCCAATATGGGAATAAATTGGTTCAAAATTGGAAATTAGTAGTTTAATTTACTATCCTTTTTTACAGATAAAATAACTTTATAGGACTGTTAAACATGCATTTAAGATAACAATGATTCTTTATGGCATAAGATTCGTTAATGTACAGTGCACGTAAAAAGTATGACTATGAAAATTTGGACCGCTATTATGATTGTGTCGCTTGCTGCACTGTCGTTCTCTTGTCAAAAAGACGAGGACGTTTTGCCCACGGCACCAAAATCCACCAATCTGATGGATAACCTGAAAGTACCTGAAAACTTTCAGTGGAGAACAGATCAAGTGGTGAAGATGCGCTTGGGCGTTCAATTCACTGGCTTAGTAGAAATAAAAAGAATGGACGGTTCTGTTGCTCTTAGGGTAAATGTTCAGGGCAATCAGCCTATGAATGTTCAATTCGGACTTCCTGCTCACGAGAAAACCGTAAAGGTTGAATATAGAGGTCAGAGTGTTGAGTTACCTTTGAGCGGAGGAGTATTGAATTACTCTTTCTCAGGAAAGACTCAAGCCATAGCGGGATAATTATAAATCAACCAAACTAAGAGAAATGAAAAAAATAATATTATTCTTGATGCTTTTTCTATCGATCAGCTGGCTAGCCGGTCAATCGATAGTGAACGTCAACCCAGCGACAAACACGAACAACTTCAACAAGATTAAAAAAGTTCGATATAAGCGACATGATACTGGTCAAGAATTCTGGCAGAATTCAGAAGCGAATGGGGTAATCGACGCGAGTCCATACGCTATAGATATTGTAAAGTTAGAGGCATGGCCTCCAGGAGCGAGTAGTGGCGGCTACCATCACTCTTGACTATTTCAACTTCGAAGGAGTTGAGATTCGCAACATGAATTTGAATAGTAGTAATGGTGGTGTTGGAGTATATGAAAACGGAACGCTTTATCCTGCTAACGCCGATTTCAACCTTTTCAAACAAAAACTAAAGGATTATCTGCACAATGCGAATATGCGAAGCATGTTCTATTATGACTTTCCAACCAACTTGCCGTGTAACCAATTGCCTCCTGCTTGTACTACGCAGGATTTTGACATTCAATTTGCATACGCATTTGAAAACAACGATTACCTATTGGCCTCAGAGCGCTATGGTAATTCTACTTTCACCATTATTCCATTGGATGAGAATGGCAACGTAATAGGAGACTACGTTTGCTACGGTTGTGGAGGTGGTGGAACGTACACT
>CALCFH010000447.1 GCA_937900215.1 uncultured Cryomorphaceae bacterium | reverse complement strand
CCTTGGTTTTTGAAAGCGAAGAAGTACAAAGCCCCTTTCAAGGCATAGACCCAAGCGGAGGAAGCTTGGCCAGCGGAGTGTATTTCTATCAGCTCAAGCTGGGCGAAACCGAATACCATGGGGAGTTGCATTTGTTTCGGTAGAGCCTTTGTATTTCTTTACAAATAGAACATTTCAAAAGCCAACGAGTAAGACCTAAAATCCATCGTAAAGAATACACCTACAACAATAGAAAACAGCCGAAAACAATCCAAAAAAAGCTGTGCGTATTTTCTGTAGTCCGCTGAAAGCTAGGCGCAGCGCGGGATTCCTACAAGTGTTAAAGTGTAAACTTAACAATTTCGAAATACAAAGAAAGACTACATTGGAGGTGTTCATTGGCCATGGATTTTACATTAACTTTAAACTCTTGATATGAAAACTCCGAACTCCGAACTCCGAACTCCGAACTCCGAACTCCGAACTCCGAACTCCCAGCCTAGTAAGCACACTAAAAATTGGACTAAACTTGTTGTAAGTTGTTTGCTGTGCTTCGCTTTTAACTTCAGTGCATTTAGTCAAAATGCCGCACTTACCTTTGATGGAGATGATGATTTTGTAGAAGTTCATCCTATGCCAGGAATTGGGCAGTTTAGTCCAGATGCATTCTCTATAGAATTCATATTTGAAAAAGGGGAAAGACAAAATTCAATCGAAGTGCTTTTCTATCAAGAAAATCAGAATGGTTTCTTTGAATTTGGTCTAAAGAATGGCATAAACCCCTATGTCTCTTTCAATTCTGATCTATGGGTATTTGAAGATTGCCGGATCGATCCGCTCAGCTGTACTCACCTTAGTCTAACCTATGGAAATGAAAGTTTTAGTTTGTATCTCAACGGACAGCTAGTGCAGACTCAGTTTGCCTCCCTTTCGAGCCAGCCCATTGTAGAAAATACGCCCTTCTTTATCGGACAACGCTATCCTGAAAATGCCACTAGCTTTAGCGGCAGAATGGAGGATATGCGCATTTTTAGAACAAGCTTATCTCAGGCAGAAATTAGTCAAAGGCTATTCCAAGAAGTTGAGGTAACGGCAACGGGTAAATATTTACACTTGCCTCTGCATCATTATTTACCTACTTATACCCGTGATCCATTTAATCCTGGGGTTCATGGCTTTCTTGGTGGTTTTCCTTCAATAGTCTCTAATACACCC
>CALCFH010000446.1 GCA_937900215.1 uncultured Cryomorphaceae bacterium | reverse complement strand
GTATAGGTTTCAGACCAAGCAGATTACAGCCAACGAGGTAAGAGCTGTAGTCTATCTCAAGGAGGATTCTATGTTTCATCCGAGCTTAGATCTAAGACTCATTGTACCGATAAAGGAGTTAACCCTCTTGCGATATAATGAAGGTATTGCCCAAACTCCGTTTTCAAATACATATCACAATATGGATATGTATTTTGATTCATTTAAGTGGAAGCAAGGAACCCCTGCTGTTAGCTTGGGAAATATGAGTATGGGGGGAGGAAATGCTGCGGTATTTGAGTCAGAACAGTACTTTAGAACGGAGCGATTTTCGGCCATTCAAGGTCTAAATGAAGTTAACCCTTTGTATTATTTGAGGTCGATGGCGAAAACCTATGATTCAAAAGACATTACTTTAGATCAGACAGTTAGTTCGCTTCGTATGACACCGCAATCGGCAGAGCGCTTTTTAATGCAAATGATGGTCGCGGGTTTTGTTGATTACAACCGGGTTACAAAAACAGCTAAAATCAAAGAGAAAACATTTGAATACATCAATGATTTTGAAGAAAAGAGAGACTATGATGTAATTCGTTTCCAGTCGGATGCAGAAGGAGGAAAGAATGCCGTTTTAAGCCTTTTGAATTTCGATTTAGAAATTCTGGGAATCCAAATGATTGCTGTTTCTGACAGCCAGAAAGTATCTATGTTTCCGAAAGGAAAGAAAATCACTATGCAAGAGGGCTTCAACTTTAAGTTTGATGGAGCCATTGCCGCAGGTCGCTTCCAATTCTGGGGAAATGAATACTATTTCAATTATGATCAGTTCAAGGTTAATATGACGAGCATTGACTCTATGAAGTTTAAGGTGGTGTCTTTTGAGCCAAATACGATGGGCGGTAGACGCGATTTGGTAAATGTGAAGAATACACTTCAGAATAATAATGGGGAGTTGTTTATCGATAAAAACGACAATAAATCCGGAAATAAGATCTATCATGATTATCCCATTTTTGTCAGTGGAAAGGAAAGCTATGTATACTATGATAGAAGAGATATTTTCAATAAAGTATATCCTAGGGAGAGCTTCTTTGTTGAACTTGTGCCATTTACCATCGACTCTCTCGATAATACATCTACAGAGGGATTGAAATTCGATGGAACCTTCGTGAGTGCTGGAATTTTTCCAGACATGGAGCAAACCATCATGGTTCAACGTGATTATTCGCTGGGTTTTATTACAGAAACTCCTTCTGAGGGACTGGAAGCCTACGGAGGAAAAGGAACGTTTACATCCACCTTAAGCCTGAGTAACAAAGGGTTGAAGGGAAATGGAAGAATTGACTATTTGGCTTCCACTTCATTGGGTAGGGATTTCACCTTTTTCCCAGATTCAACACGTGGAATTGTAGATAATTATGAATTGCTTGCTACCGCTGGTCCAACAGAATATCCCCACGTAAAGGCAGTAGGTTCAAAAATGCGGTGGTTGCCGAAGAAAGATGTTATGCATCAGCGAAATGGACTGCAAGAATTTGAGATGTATGATGCCATTGGGATGCGTGCAAAGGGCACATTATCGCTCAGTCCAAAGGCGCTGAGGGGTAGAGGTAGGATTGACTTCTTAGATGCCCAGATGGATTCAAAAGACTTCACATTTAAGCTAAGGAAGTTTGATGCAGATACATCAGACTTCCGATTGCGGGCCTCGCCCACTTCCGACTGGGCCTTTAACATGATGAATTCTACCGCTTTGGTGGATTTTGATTTGCAACAAGGAAACTTTAAGCTAAATGACCCTGCGCGCTATTTTCATTTTGAGATCAATAAGTACATAGCCTATATGGATCGCGCTACTTGGAGTATTCCTGAAAAGAAAGTGGAAGTTAGAAAAGAGCAAGAGGGAGCCAATTCTTTAATGATTTCCGTTCATAGAAAACAAGATTCACTTCAATACTACGCTGGTTCAGCTGAGTTTTCTCTCTTGTCTACCGTCTTGGATATTTTTAAGGTTGAAGAAATGGATGTGGCCGACGCACGCTTATATCCAGATAGTGGGCATGTCATTATTGACACAGCGGCAAATATGCGCATACTGAAAAATTCAAAATTGGTAGCCAACCGTTTTAGCCGATTCCATGATTTTTATGGATGTGAACTGAAAGTGGTTTCTAGGAATAAATATTTCGGATCGGGTATCTTAGAATATATCGACCAAGATGAAACCCCATGGCCTTTGAGTTTTCATACCATTAAGGTTGGAAGGGAAGGCTTAACAGAGGGTGTTGCTAAAGTAGAGGAAGATGAAAGCTTTTTCATGAGTCCGTTCTTTGCGTTTAAAGGCAGAGTAGAACTCACCGCTGCGGTAAAGGAGCTGACTTTCGATGGCTCAACTTTAATTCAGAATACCTGCAGCAATATTGTAACAACATGGTTCCCATTTAGAAGTCCCATTAATCCGAGAAAGATTGTCATTGACTTACCTATTTTCGGAGAGGATAAAGCGGCAGAGCGCTTGTATAATGGAATTTTCATTGCCAATGACAGCACCAGTGCCTATTCTGCATTCTTGAGTAAAGAAAGTGCTAGAGCCGATCTGGAGCTTATTCGAAGCGATGGATTGCTTTACTATGATGAAGATTTATTCAGTTATATCATAGCCCGAAAAGAAAGGCTTGAGAACGAGAATGAAAAGGGCAATTATTTGATTTTGAACAATCGAGATTGCTTCACTCGTGGGGAGGGAGTCTTGACCTTCGGTGAGAAAACGGGTATGGTTAAATTAGGCGCATTTGGCCTACTTGAACACAATCTCAACACAGATAAACTAGAAGGAGATATCTACCTAGGAATTGATTTTCCTTTCGAAGAAGAGGTGCTGAAACGAATAGCCAATGATCTACTAGCGGGAGGAGGAACTAGTACGGTTGATATAGATAGACGTGCCTTCAGGGTAGCTTTGAATGAGCTTCTTTCGAAGAAAGAAAGGGCAGATTTTGACGAAGAAGTAAGTCTTTATGGGTCTGCGGAAGATGTGCCCAAGTCTATGCAGAATGCTTTTACATTTAGCGATTTGAAACTGGTTTGGGATCCAATAACAAACAGTTTTTTAAGCGATGGAGACATTGGAATAGGCAGTATACTCAAGATTCCGATGAATATTAAAGTAAAAGGAACGGTTCAACTTATTCGAAAAAGAAGAGGCGATGAGGTGTATATCTATTTTACTTCGGCAGTTGGACAGAAATACTACTTCGAATACAAACGAAATGTATTGCAATTCTATTCGACAGATGAAGCTTTAATGACATTGGTGCGCGATATGGATCCGAAAAAGAAACGAGTAGAAGGTCCAAACAACAGCTTTATAAATATTACCATTGCCTCTAAAGGGAAGATGAATCGCTTCTTAAATCGATAACTTCTTATAGGTGGTAAATTGTTTGTATTTTATTTTGGCTTAGACGCGCTAACGCACTATTTTTGAGCTATGTCTATAAGTCCTTTTAATCCTGAATACGAAAACGAGCTAGACCTCTTGGTTCAAGAATCAGAAGGGCACGAGCTTGTTTTATACAATGATGACGTAAATACCTTTGACTGGGTGATCTCTTCGTTGGTAGAGGTCTGTGAACACGAGGTTTTACAAGCAGAACAATGCGCCCTTATTGTGCATACCAAAGGGAAGTGCGGTGTTAAAAATGGCTCATATGAAGAGCTAGAACCCCGCTGTACAGCATTGCTTTCAAGAGGCCTAAGCGCTGAGATAGCTTAATAACCAATCCATAAAATATGCATGTATAGAAAATTACTTCTATCACTTTTTATTGTTCTCACGACTAATTCGTGTATTGTGCGTTCTTGGAATGCCTTTTACTTCGAGTCTCAAAAGCTTCGTGAATCTTTTGTTTTAGGCGTCTGGCAGAATGGTGAAAAGGGTCAAGATACCGAAGGGCAGTGGGTGATCGAAGAGTTGAAAGCCGCAGAACAAGCAGAAGACAATAGATATTACCGTATGAGCTATTTTCAAGAGAAACAAGGACGGTTTACCGCCTATTTTCACTTAACTCTTTTTTCATTAGACAATGTCTTGTACGCAGATATTCAAGATGTAAGCCTCCTTGATGAGCACTCTATTTCATATGTGTCGTCGCCCTTAGCTCTCTTTAGTCAGGTGCCGGTTCATATGATAGCAAAGGTGGAGAAGATAGAGTCAGGCGGATTTAACTTCTTATTCTTAAATGAAAAGGCCATCGCCCAAAAAAGAATTAAATACATTTCTCGTTTTGCGAATGAAACGGATTCTGAGAGCGAGATTTTACTAACGGCCTCTACTAAAAAACTTCAGCGTTGGCTTAAGAAAATCGACGACTCTCATTGGGACATTGAATACAGCCTACGTCCAATAGAAGTACGCTCTACTTTAGATTAATTTCTATCCGAATATCAAAACCACGAAATGGACATTGTTATCTTTTCACTTATTCGTCACGATGCCCCCATTTCGTCTACACCCTTAGCCATTGCTAAAGTATTTTCTAAACAGCATCGTGTATTTTATATAGATCATCCCTATAGTATAAAGGATGTATTAAAGGAAGAAGGACTAAAAGGCCTCTTGAGAAGAAGGTGGAATGAGCACAAGAAGCATATAGAAATGTATGCGGTAGAACATGAAGGCCATACTTTTTGGGCCATTAAACCTTGGATGACCATTCCGATTAACAGTCTTGCGCCTGGAAATCTCTACAACCGCTTGTCTTGGTACAATGACACCCGAATGAATCGATTTCTCGATGCACTGTATACTCAACATGAAATAAAAGATCAGGTTTTTATAAATGCCATGGATCCTTGGTTTTTTAGGAGGTTCTTTAAAAAGAACGTGCCTTTGAGAAGGGTGTATTATACATTGGATGATATCTCTGAAGTAGAGTATACATCTAAACATGGTGTGGCCCTTGAACGAGAGAAATGCCGTGTTGCCGATGTTGTCTTTGCTACTTCTACCGAATTAGTGAAACTCATGAGGGTCAATCGTGAAGAGGTTCATTTGCTACCCAATGCGGTAGATTTTGATTTGTTTCACCGAGCCACAAACCCGAATATTCAAAGACCGAAAGAATTTGAGGGCATCGACAAGCCCATTATTGCCTATGTTGGACATTTGGATTACCGGGTAGATCCTGAAATTTTGTTTTCCATTTTAAAAAATCATCCAGATAAGTACCTGGTAGTGGTTGGACCTGAATCTTGGCCGAAAGAAGATTTTGAAAGACTAAAGACTTTTAAAAACTTTCTTTTTGTAGGCCCCAAGAAGATTGATCAGCTCCCGAATTATCTGGCCTTTACATCGGTTGGTATTATTCCCTTTCTGCTCACTAAGGTTACAAAAAGTATTTATCCATTAAAGGTGAATGAGTACTTGGCTGCGGGCGTTCCAGTTGTGGCTACTCCATTTTCGGGTGATATGGAGTTGTTTAGCGACCTCGTTCCACAGACCACAGATAGCCTTCAATTTTGTGATTACATCCAAAAAGAAATCGATACGGACTCTTCCGAAAAGAAAGAGCTGAGGTTCAAAAGAGCACAAGAAAATACCTGGACTAAAAGAGTGAAAGAGTTTTGGGATGTTTTAGGATTGAAATCCTAATTCCGAAAGGCAGGATTTGTTAAAAAATGCATATCGCTTAAACTCTTTAAAAAAGCTATAAGATCTGCTTTTTCTTGCTCGCTGAAGTGCAATGCTGTAATCTTGCTGCTTTGGTTTGGATGGCCTTTTCCACCACTAGAATAGTGTTCAATCACTTCATCTAAATTTTGAAGAGAGCCATCGTGCATATACGGAGCCGTAAACTCCACATTACGAAGACTTGGTATTTTAAACTTACCAATATCTGAATCAAGAAAAGTGAATCGCGCCCTTCCAATATCGGCATAGTTCAGATACAGGCCGTTGTTTTCTATTTCATAGCTGGTGAAATTAAATCCACCATGACAGCTGCTGCACTGGCTCCGAGAACTGAAGAATATTTCCTTCCCTCTTAACTCAGATTCAGAAAATGTTTCTTTTCCTCTTAAGAATAAGTCGTACTTACTATTTCCGCTAACCAACGTTCTTTGGAAACAGGCAAGAGCCCGAGTAATAACAAAAGCATCGGGTGTGCGATTGTAAGCCTCTTGACTCATTTGAACGTAAAGAGCAATTTGATTTAGAGAATCGGCTATGTCTACAATGTTATGGTCAAATTCATTCTGCTCCTGAATAGGCACAAGCGCTTGCATTTCTAATGTAGGAACACTTCCTTCACGCAAATAATAAGGTTGGAAGGCCACATTGGCCAAGCTTGGACTATTTCGTGTTCCGGGTCTTTGCAATGTGCCAGGGCTTGTGGAAAGAGAATCAGAAAAGCCCAGATTAGGGTGATGGCAACTTGCACAGCTAACATCCTTATTTTTAGATAAGATTGGGTCAAAAAAAAGTTTCTTACCCAATTTCCAGCGAGCCTCACTAAAGGCATTGTCTTCGGGCCAAGGAATGCTTGGGAAGCCGGTTGGACTCTGTGTAAGTGGATTTAGATATTCAGGGCCTTGAGGTGAATCCTTATTGCAGGAAACAAGGAAAGATAGAACGAGAAAAGCAAAGAGAAATTTAGATTTTCGCATTCCCCACAATTTAGAATGGTGAGCTATATCGGGTATCTGAGCTTAAGCTTTCATCTGTAAGCGTTTTTAGAAAGGCCACCAAATCCAATTTATCCTGAGTAGTAAGCATAAGTCCCGTCATTCGAGTGTTTGCTAAAGTAACGTCTAAACTTGGACTCGGTTGAATTCCACTGTTGTAATGTTCAACGACCTCCTCTAGGCTATTGAATCGTCCATCGTGCATATAGGGTGGAGTAAGCTCGATGTTTCGCAGAGAGGGAACTTTAAACTGAGCTCTATGGAAAGGATTGCCCGTTACCCATTCTCTACCAAAATCGGTTTGATTTTGGAAAGCATCCAACCCATTGTTGACATAGGTATTATTTGTAAAGTTGGCGCCGCCATGACAATGCGCACAATCTGCACCGCTGGAATCTGGAAAGAAAGGATTGTATTCTTGAAAGTACAAGCGTCTACCTCTTTGTTCACTTGGAGTTAAGCTAGCAGTACCTGCTAAAAACTGATCGAACTTGCTGTTGTAACTCACAATGCTGTTCATAAACTGCTCTAAGGCCAATGAAATTTTTTCTTCGTTGATTTTAGTAAAGCCGAAGGCACGAATAAATTGATCTCTATACAAACTAGAAGCCTCTAGTTTTGCAACCACATTTGGGAGTGTTTCGTGCATTTCCAAGGAGTCTTGTATGGGCATTAAGCTCTGCTCTCGCAAGAG
>CALCFH010000445.1 GCA_937900215.1 uncultured Cryomorphaceae bacterium | reverse complement strand
GGAGATAATAGAGAGTCTACCGCCTATATCTAAGAGGTTTAAACTCGATTCCAGAAGAGCGCGCAGGGCCTCTAGCTCTTCGTTAACAGCAATGCGCAAGGCCTGAAAAACTTGTGCCTGATAACTATGTCTTTTCTGAATAGGCGAAAAGCCATTTAGAAGTTCAACCAACTCAAATGTGGTTAATATCGGTTGCGATTGGCGTTGTTCTATCAATGCCACAGCTAGTCTCTTGGCATTGATAATTTCACCGTAAGTGCGTAAAATATGAATGAGTTCTCGCTCATCTACTTGCATCAGTAGCTCAGCAGCGGAAAGCTTAGAGGCAGCATTCATACGCATATCCAATGGGCCATCGAAACGCAAAGAAAAACCGCGCTGAGCCGTATCAAATTGATGAGAAGACACGCCTAAATCAGCCAAAACGCCATCTACTTTACGCAGATTATGAATGCGCAATCCCCTCTCAATAAATCTGAAATTCATGGGAAGCAAAGAAAACCGAGGATCGTCTAGGCTGTTGCGGGCCGCGTCTGCATCTTGGTCGAAGGCATACAAGCGGCCCTCTTCGTTTAGTCTACTCAGTATTTCTCTTGAATGCCCTCCTCCTCCGAAGGTGCAGTCTACATAGATGCCATTGGGTTTGATGTCAAGACCTCCTATGGACTCATTCAGCAGTACAGGCTCATGATACATCGGGCTCATCGTATTTGAGTTCGCCCATCACCTCTTCGGCCAAAGTGCCGAAATCTCCCGCGTCATTGCTAACCGATTGCTCGTAGGCCGACTTATCCCATATTTCTATAATATCTACCGCAGAGGCCAAAACTAAATCCGACTCAATACCCCCAAATAGGAGTAAATCTTTCGGAATTAAAATTCTTCCGCTGCTGTCTAATTCAATGATTTTTACCCCAGCTGAAAAGCGACGAATAAAATCATTGTTCTTTTTTACAAAGCGATTTAAGCGATTCACTTTGGTCATAACTTGGTTCCAAGCTTGCATCGGATAGAGCTCCAAACAAGGTTGAAAGACCGATCTCTTCAAGACAAATCCATCTGAAATAATCTCATTTAACTGCTTTCGCAATGGAGCAGGCAGAGCCACACGCCCTTTGGCGTCGGCTTTACACTCATGTACTCCGTTGATAGTCAGCATTTATTCTCTCCCTTTGGATTTCACTTCAAATCTATGGCAAATCTCACCACTTTTTCCCACTTCTTACCACATTGTTGAAAAAAGAGCATAAAATTCAATTAATACGGAAAACGAGAGTCATTGAAAATCTTAATTGAAGCATTCTTATATTTGACAACTTAACTATTGTAGAAATGTTAGCGGAAAGGAAAGAGGAAGGCGGATTCAATTATGTAGAAGGAGGCACGGGTCATCCCATTGTTCTCTTGCACGGATTGATGGGTGGCCTAAGTAATTTCGATAGCGTTTATGAATTTTTTACAGAGAAAGGCTACAGAGTCATTTTACCAGAAATGCCTATGTACACTCTTCCTCTTATTAAGACACACATAAATAGCCTTTCAAAATATTTGGAGAGTTTTCTCAAGTTCAAGAACTTAACGAATATCACCCTTTTGGGAAACTCCTTAGGAGGTCACGTTGGTTTGGTATACTCCAAAAATCATCCAGAAAGAGTGAATTCATTGGTTCTAACAGGTAGCTCAGGATTGTATGAGAATGCCTTTGGAGATAGTTTTCCAAGAAGAGGAGATTACGAATACATCAAGCGCAAAACCGAGGATGTGTTTTACAACAAGGCTGTTGCTACTAAGGAATTAGTAGATGAAGTCTTTGAGAGCGTAAACGATCGGAATCGGGTTATTCGAACCTTGGCCTTTTCAAAGTCGGCCATTCGCCACAATATGGCTCCTGATTTACCCCATTTAAAAATGCCTATCTGCCTCATTTGGGGAAGACAAGATGCGGTTACCCCGCCAGATGTTGCCATTAAGTTTCACGAATTACTTCCTGATTCTGAGCTCAACTGGGTAGAAGAATGTGGCCATGCCGCCATGATGGAAAGACCAGACAAATTCAATGAGATTTTATACGATTTCCTCAAGCGCCGGGTAGTTTGATACAACATATTCAAGCAGAGTTTCTAAAAAGCAGCTCCGATTACACTCAATGTCCTCCGAACAACAAACCGGAGTACGCCTTTATAGGCAGATCAAATGTGGGTAAATCTTCTTTGATCAATATGCTTACTGGAAGAAAAAGTTTAGCGAAAATTTCGGGCAAACCAGGTAAAACACAACTGATTAACCACTTTGAAGTGAACAAAGAATGGTACTTGGTTGATTTACCCGGTTACGGTTTTGCGGGTGTTTCAAAAGAGCAGCGAAGCTCTTTCCAGAAATTAATTAAAGACTATTGCGAAAACCGTGATAATCTAGTGAGTCTTTTTGTGCTTATCGACAGTAGGCATGACCTTCAGAAAAACGACCAAGAATTCATGGAATACTTGGCTGAAACGGGATTGTCTTTCTGCATTGTTTTCACCAAAATCGACAAACTTTCTTCCTCGGCTCTGCAAAAAAACAGAGCTGCTTTCGACAAAAGTATGCTGAAACATTGGGAAGAACTGCCAACTATGTTTATTAGCTCTTCTACATCCAACCTAGGAAAAGAAGACATACTTGGCTATATAAAGCATTGGAACGAAGCCTTAAAAGAACGTTTCTAAGGCTTTTTCTTAATCAATTCTAGTTTCTCAGCATAGTATTTCGCAAAATCGCGCATGTCTATGGCCATCTCATCTTGATTTGTGGCGCGCTCTAGTGTATCCGCCATGCTCAGCAAAGTCTGATGAAGAAAGCGCTTCATATCGTCAATAGGCATTTCTTTGGTCCATAAATCAATCCGCAAGGTGTCTTTCGCCTTCGGATCCCAAATGGAGAGAAAAACGGCAGAAGCTTCTTCATTCTTCACTCCTCCATCTGGCGCATCCCAAAAGATGGTTTCGGGCACCTTATTCTCATCTAGATCTATGCGAAGGGCTATATCTGTTCTTTTTGTCATGGCTTATATCGTGCATTTTTTAGTATCCATCGTGCATCTTTCAACTGCATCATCTCCTGAAGGCTCAGGTTTGTATTTTCCATTAAAGAGCAAACTATTCTATAGCCCACCCATCGTCCTACCTCACCCGGACTTTCGGCATCAATAGGCAAATAAAATTTAGAGAAAGGAGCAGATAAAATTAGCCTTCTTTTTATGTCCTCATCGCTGCTAAACAGCAACTGCTGCTCCACCAAGTATGACCAAATATCGGATTCATTCGCGACACAAAACTCCCAGTCTTCTTTTGAATAGCGCAAATAATCGTTCTCAGGCCGGTAGGGCTCCAAGGCTCTCGACATATAAATTAATTTGCCCTCGTAGATCATTTCAGAAAGCAAATCATTTGACTCTCTGTTCCTTAAATTGTGCATACGAGCCAATTCCTCTGCCAAGTCTAGAGAGATAAAATAACTTTCTTTACGAAAAGAGAGATAGGCTGGCTTAGACGCATAAAAGCTACTTGAAGAAGTCAAGTATTGATCTAACGCTATAAAAACCAAAGAATCGGCAATGAAAAGCGGAAACTCAAAGTCGAGGGGTGAGATATACGTATAGACTCTGTGATTTGCAGACTCTGGATAATAATATTTATAGCGCTTCAAGACCTGCACAGAAGACTCCAAGGCTCTTTCGAACTGATCTTCCATTGTTCTGGCCTTGCGCGATAAAGAGTTTAAAAGTGAATCATTTCGTTGCAGCCGCCAAAATCTTCGATCTCCTTGCTGAAAGAAGGGACTGAACTCGCTTTTCAAACTAAAAATACATGTATCCGGCTTCTCTCGATCGCAATCAAAAAAAGCTAGATCAAATCTTTTAACCTCAACATTGCTGTCTACCCCAACAAGAGAAACCTCAAACGGATCGTTTTTGCAAGCATGCAAAAGAATTAAAAAACAAAATCCCACTAAAAGTCGGGGAAATGCTGCCGACATATCATTATTTTTGGTCAAAATTAAGCGCATATGCTTCTACCCAAACCCTTCCATCTATTTATTCTTGCTTTTGGCCTTCTATTCAGTTCTCAAAAGCTACTTGCTCAGGAGTTTAAGCTAGGGCTGCAAATTGTTCCTTCCAGCACTTGGTTTACCACCAAAGCCGATGATGTAACTACAAACGGGAAATTTTTATTTGGATTTGGACTGGTAGCAGACTATTATTTTACCGATAGATATGCCTTTTCCTCTGGTTTAAATTATGCTACGCGTGGTGGGGAAATCAGCCTAAACGATACTTCAGGCGTGTATAAGATCGGACTGATTGAAATACCCGCTTATTTTAAGCTTAAGACAGCCCAATTTGA
>CALCFH010000444.1 GCA_937900215.1 uncultured Cryomorphaceae bacterium | reverse complement strand
GATGAGGAGCAGCATCCAACCAATGCAAAGCCACTAGACTTCAGCATTACTAAGAATGTATTTAGTATGCTCTTGAGTGTGGTGCTTATTCTATTAATCATGATTCCGGCTGGAAGCTCGTACAAAAAGAACGGAGGTATTCCAAAAGGAATTGCTGGATTTATTGAACCTCTTGTGCTCTTCGTTCGCGATGATATCGCTCGTCCGAATATAGGAGAAGAGCGGTATAGAAAGTTTCTTCCCTATCTACTTACCGTATTTTTCTTTATTTGGTTGAATAACCTCATTGGTTTGATTCCTATTTTCCCTTTTAGCTCAAATCTAACGGGAAACATAGCCGTAACCTTTACGCTTGCCTTTATGACTTTGTTGATTACCAATTTCTCGGCGAATAAAGGATATTGGAAGCATATTTTTCTTCCACATGTACCGCTTTGGTTGTATCCGATTATGATTCCTGTTGAGGTAATTGGCATCTTGAGTAAGCCCTTCGCTTTAATGATTCGTCTTTTCGCAAATATTTCTGCCGGTCACATTATCATCTTGAGTTTGACAGCGCTGATATTTATATTTAAAAGTCTATGGATATCGCCCGTATCGGTATTCTTCGTTTTATTCATGAACTTCATTGAGCTGTTGGTAGCAGCTTTACAAGCCTATATCTTCACCTTGTTATCAGCCTTATTTATAGGCTTGGCGCATGTTGAAGAAGAGCATCATTAAAAATTGTGTTTAATCCAAATCCAAAATCATGGGAACAATCACTGGAATCGCAGCTATAGGAGCTGGTCTTGCCGTAATCGGTGCCGGAATGGGCATCGGACGTATTGGAGGGTCTGCAATGGACGCCATAGCTCGTCAACCTGAAGCTGCCTCGAAGATTCAAACAAACATGATCATTGCAGCTGCCCTTGTAGAAGGTGCTGCACTTTTCGCGGTTGTTGTATCTCTTCTTGTTGCTTAAGAAAGCAGAAAAGACTTGGGGAACGAGAGGGATTGCCTTCGCTCCCCAGTTTTTAATTTCTATGGATCGGATTTAAAAAAGGTAAAATGGATTTAGTTACACCCGCAATTGGACTGGTATTTTGGACCACCTTAGTGTTCATTATTCTTTTGATCATTCTTCGCAAAGTAGCATGGAAGCCAATTCTAAGTGCTGTTGAAGAAAGAGAAACAAACATCACCAATGCACTTCGTTCGGCAGAATTAGCCAAGGAAGAAATGCTTGCTCTAAAGGCAGACAACGATCGCATTCTGCGCGAAGCAAGAATTGAGCGCGACGGCATTTTGAAAGATGCCCGCGAGATGAAAGACTCTATCTTGAAAGAAGCAAAGGAAAAATCGGCTGAACAGTCGGAGAAGATGTTGGCGGATGCGCATGAGGCCATCCACAATCAGAAAATGGCTGCTATTACTGAATTAAAAAATCAGGTGGCTACTCTTTCCATCGAAATTGCCGAGAAGGTTTTACGAAAAGAGTTAGAAAGCAAAGAGAAGCAGCAATCACTTGTGGATAGTTTGCTGAAGGAAATAGGAAACAACTAAAACGATAGCATGCGTTCAGTACGTTCCGCCATACGATATGCACAAGCCCTATTGGGTTTAGCAAAAGAAGAATCTTCTCTGGATGCTGTAAAAGCAGATATGGAGCTGATCTTAAGAACGCTAAGCCAAAATAGTGAGCTTCGTGTCTTAATGCAAAGCCCCGTTATCAGGGCTGAGAAAAAGCACGCCATTTTAACCGAGATTTTCGAAAACAGGGTTGAAAAAATGACAATGGCCTTTTTGCAACTTCTAGCTAAGAAACACAGAGAGATGTTTGTGGTAGAAATTGCCCAAAGCTTCATCCATTTGTGGAGAGTAGAAATGGGTATTGTGAAAGTCCACATTTCTTCTGCTCAGGCACTTTCAGCTGCTCAGAGAGAGTCTATGATTAAATGGACTATGAAGTGGACAGGTTCTAAGGTAGAACTGGATGAGATAGTAAACCCCGATTTAATTGGTGGTTTTGTTTTACGCGCAGACGACAAGCAATTAGACGCAACAATATCAAGCCGTTTGAATGAGCTGAAGCGCAGTTTTGATGATAATTTGTATATAGCAGAATTCTAAAAGAATAAAGACCTCTTACTATGGCAGAAATAAATCCAGCAGAAGTATCCGCTATCCTTCGCCAACAATTGGCAGGAATGAAGACAGAAGTAGAACTACAAGAAGTGGGTTCTGTTCTTCAGGTTGGAGATGGTATTGCGCGTGTATATGGCTTGAACAATGCACAAGCAGGTGAATTGGTGGAATTTGAATCCGGATTGAACGGAATCGTTTTAAACCTTGAAGAAGACAATGTAGGTATTGTACTTTTGGGTGCAAGCACCGATATTAAAGAAGGATCTATCGTTAAGCGTACTGCGCGCATCGCCAGCATTCGAGTGGGTGAGGAAGTGGTAGGTAGAGTAGTAGATACCTTGGGAAATCCTATTGATGGTAAAGGTCCTATAGGTGGCGAATTGTTCGAGATGCCCCTAGAGCGTAAAGCGCCAGGAGTTATTTATCGTCAGCCAGTGAATGAGCCTCTCCAAACAGGTATCAAGGCAATTGACGCCATGATTCCGATTGGACGTGGACAACGTGAATTGATCATCGGTGACCGTCAAACAGGTAAGACTACCGTGGCGATTGACACTATTATCAATCAGAAAGAATTTTACGATAGAGGAGAGCCCGTTTATTGTATTTATGTTGCAATAGGCCAAAAGGGTTCTACTGTAGCAGGTATCCAGAAAGTATTGCAAGACAAAGGAGCAATGGACTATACGGTAATCGTTGCGGCCAATGCTTCGGATCCTGCGCCAATGCAGTTCTTCGCTCCTTTTGCAGGTGCTGCAATCGGTGAGTATTTTCGTGACACGGGTCGTCCTGCTTTGATCATTTACGATGACTTGTCTAAGCAAGCAGTAGCCTATAGAGAAGTTTCATTATTGCTTCGTCGTCCTCCAGGACGTGAAGCCTATCCAGGGGATGTATTTTACCTTCACTCTCGTCTGTTAGAAAGAGCGGCAAAAATCAATTCTTCCGATTTACTTGCGCAGCAAATGAATGACCTTCCTCCATCCTTGCAGGGCAAAGTAAAAGGAGGGGGTTCTCTTACCGCACTTCCGATTATTGAAACCCAAGCTGGAGACGTTTCTGCCTACATTCCAACCAACGTAATTTCGATTACAGATGGTCAGATATTCTTGGAGGCCGACTTGTTTAACTCTGGTGTTCGTCCTGCCATTAACGTAGGTATCTCGGTATCTCGCGTAGGAGGTAATGCACAGATTAAGTCAATGAAGAAGATTTCGGGTACTTTAAAATTAGATCAGGCTCAATACCGTGAACTAGAGGCGTTCGCGAAATTTGGTTCAGACCTTGACGCAGCCACTATGTCTGTAATTAATAAGGGAAAGAGGAACGTTGAAATTCTAAAGCAAGGGGTAAATTCTCCTCTGCCAGTAGAAGAGCAAACCGCTATAATCTATTGTGGAACAAAAGGTTTATTGAACCGCGTTCCAGTAGATAAGATACGTAGCTTTGAGTCAGAATTCCTCTCTTATCTAAGAGCGAAGCATGCTGCTGATGTTTTAGAGCCACTTCGCAAGGGTAAGCTAACAGACGACATCACTTCTATTTTAGAGAAAGTTGCCAAAGATTTGGCAAGTAAATATTAAAGAGAGCTCATGGCCAATCTTAAAGAACTTCGGAATAGGATAACCTCCATAGGATCTACTATGCAGATTACGTCTGCTATGAAGATGGTTTCTGCGGCAAAATTGAAGAAGGCTCAAGATGCCATTCAGCAATTGCGTCCGTATGCGAACAAGCTTCGGGAAATCTTAGTGAATATTAGCGGATCTATAGCCGAAGGTGGAAGTCCGTTTTCTCAGGAAAGAGAAGTTAAGACGGTTATGCTTGTTGCAATAACCTCTAATAGAGGTCTGTGTGGTGCTTTCAATGCAAACGTTGTGAAGCTCACAAAGAGAACGGCTGAAGAACATAGAAAGGCGGGCCGCGAGGTTAAAATTGTGGTTATAGGTAAGAAGGCCTTTGATGGATTAAAGACTTCAGGCTTCCCGATTGTAGCGAATAAGAGCTCTGTTTACGAAGAAGTAAGTTTTGCCAGAGTATCCGAAGTGGCGGAATGGGTTATGAATGAATTTGCCATTGGTGTAGTTGATTCTGTTGAAGTATTCTACAATCAATTCAAGAATGCAGGAATACAAATCCCAACAAGAGAGGCGTTTTTGCCTATTAAGGTGGAAGCAGATGCGGCACAAATGAGCCATATAAAAGACTATCTTTTTGAGCCATCGAGAGAGGAAATATTGGAAGATTTAATTCCAAATACCCTTCGCACTCAGCTTTTCAAATCTGTGCTGGATTCAATTGCTTCAGAACATGGAGCGCGAATGACTGCGATGCACAAAGCAACCGATAATGCAAAAGATTTACAGAAAGGATTAATGCTAGATTACAACAAGGCTCGTCAGGCTGCTATTACCAATGAGATATTGGAAATTGTAGGGGGAGCAGAAGCTCTAAAGGGCTAATTATTCAAGAATCTTTTAGTAGAAAGGCGGCATTTAGCCGCCTTTCTCGTTTATATTCACCGCTGAATTGAATTCTATGTCAGAAGAAAATATCTGTCCGGCTTGTAATAGCAGTAACGTGAAGCATGCACTCAAAGTGAACGAATACGATTTATATAATTGTGTATCGTGTCGCTTTCAGTTTTTATGGCCTATTCCGGATGATGCAACCTTGGCAAAATTGTACGACGATCATCAATACCACGATGAAGAAAGATATGATTCTTCCACCATTAGTCCACGTGTTGAAGTAATTTGGAAAAAGAGACTGGATGTTTTACATAAGAACTTAGGCGTAAAACCAGGAAGTTTAATTGATGTAGGTTGTGCAACAGGTATTTTTTTGAAGAATGCGAGAGAGCAGTCATGGAAAATACTTGGACTAGAGGCTTCGCCCCAAGCGGCTGAGCAAGCACAAAAGTTATTGGGCAAAGAGTATGTTCAGATTGCAGATTTTATGCAATAC
>CALCFH010000443.1 GCA_937900215.1 uncultured Cryomorphaceae bacterium | reverse complement strand
TTAAAGAACATACTGTATTGATTAAAGGCTCGAGAGGAATGGCCCTCGAAAATGTACTTAGCTTGCTTTAATCTATTAAAATTAAGTAAATTGAAAGGTCAATTCAATCCTAATTGAACACAGCAGAATTACATAAAGTATATAGTCTTTCTCAACTCACTCAGAGCGTTGAGAATCTTTTGCGTCCACAGTTTACAAAGCGCTATTGGATTAAAGCAGAGATGAATCGTTTGAATTATCATGCAAGAACCGGCGGATGTTATCCCGATTTAATTGAAAAAAAGGACAATCAAGTCATTGCCCAACTGAGGGCTGTATTGTGGAAGCGAAATTTTGATAGAATAAATGCCCTTTTTCTACAGACACTAAAGGAGCCCTTAAAGGATGGAAGCGAGCTGCTTCTTGAAGTTTCAATCCACTTTGACGCTGTAAGAGGATTGAATTTATTCATTCATGATATAAGTATTGAATTTGCAATTGGTCAATTAGAGAAACAGCGAGCCGCAACAGAAGCTCAGCTTAAAGCTGAAGGTCTGCTAGAAAAGAACAAAGCAATTCCTTTTCCTTTACTTCCAAAAAGGATAGCCATAATAAGTGAACAAACGAGTGATGGCTTTCTAGATTTTATTCAAGTATTAAAGCACAGCAGGTGGAGTGATTCTTTCTTCATACATCTCTTTCCTGCGATATTACAAGGAGATGGAGCCATTCGATCTATACCTCTTCAATTAAAACGCATAGAAGCCGTTTCTAAGCACTTCGACTTGGTAGCCATTGTGCGCGGTGGGGGATCTGACCTAGATATGAATTGCTATAATTCATATGAAATAGCTGCCTCCATAGCCAATTGTAAGCTCGCTGTTCTAACCGGAATTGGTCATTCTACTAATCTGACCCTCTCTGAGCTTGTAGCCCATAAAAATGGCATCACTCCAACTGCCTTGGCAAGCAGTCTAGTTGAGCATCTTGATCGTATTTGGGAGCCCATACAAGCTGCTAAAAACATTCTGATAAAAAGGAGTCATCCAATTATCAGTGCTTCCAACCAAAATATAGAAAACAGCCAAAAATGGCTGCACTTAAAAGGGAAATCTACCATAGATCGCTTTAGTCATATTTTAGATGAAAAAGAGATAGAACTTGAAAATTCTATGCGTTTTCGGAATAGAATTGAAATGGAAAGAGTCAATTCATTTCTTCAAGTTCTTCGTATGGCAAGTAGATATCCAAAGGAGCAACTTGAGAATTATACATTGATAATGCACAGGTTCAAACACCTTATATCCAGGTATACCCATTCTGAAAATCAAGAACTGTTAAAATGGAGTTCAGAATTGACTTCTCTGTCTTCTTCCGTTTTAGAAGGCAATACAAAGGATCTTGTAGAATTCAAGCACAGTGTTTCAAAATATGTACATCAAAAAATTGAAAAAGAATTGGATACGACAAATAAAGACGCGCGCTTTATCAAACTAGCCGATCCAAAAAATATGCTGGAGAGAGGTTTTACCATCAGTAGAATGAATGGAAAAGTTTTGACTTCTAAGGAAGAGCTAGCCAACGGATCAACCATTGAAACCGAGTGGAAAGAGGGAAAGTTCTTGTCTAGAATTGAATTAAATAAAGAGGATAAAAAATGAATTATAAAGAAGCATCGGAAGAGTTAAGGCTCATTGTAGAAGAAATAGACACCGGTGAAATATCTATTGACGATTTATCAATTAAAGTTAGAAGAGCAGCTGAATTGATAAAATTCTGTAGAAATAAACTAAGTGAAACAGCCAATGATGTATCGGCAATTCTTAGTGAATTAGAAGATTTTGATAAAGGCAATCCGAAGAAAGACAAGAAGTAAGTTACGAGTCCAAAGCAAATTCTATCCAAAAAAGAACCCGCTTCGATTTGACAATCCAAGCGGGTTCCAAATGGTAAAACTGAAAACCTATTCAGCAAGCAAGGCTCTTGAAATCACAATCTTCTGAATTTCGCTTGTGCCCTCGTAGATCTGGGTAATTTTCGCGTCTCGCATCAATCTCTCCACATGAAATTCTTTCACATAACCATATCCACCATGGATCTGAACTGCCTCATTTGTAACAGTTTGAGCAATCGTAGATGCAAAGAGTTTCGCCTGAGCACTTTCTTTCTCAAATGGGAGGCCTTGATCTTTTAACCAAGCCGAACGCAAGACTAAGAGACGAGCAGCATCTACTTCCGTAGCCATATCTGCCAGTTTAAAAGCAATAGCTTGATGCTTGTAAATTTCCTTTCCAAAAGCCTTGCGCTCTTGGGAATATTTCAAAGCAAATTCTAAGGCACCACTCGCTATTCCTAAAGCTTGAGCCGCAATACCAATTCTTCCACCTGAAAGAACTTGCATAGCGAATTTAAAACCAAATCCATTCTCTCCTAGGCGATTAGCCTTTGGAACTTTAACATCTTGGAACATCAGAGAATGCGTATCTGATCCACGAATCCCCATTTTATCCTCTTTCTTTCCTACTACAAAGCCGTCCATTCCTCTTTCAACTATTAAACAGTTGATTCCGCGATGACCTAGTTCTGCATCTGTTTGCGCCATCACTAAGTAGATGGACGCTGAACTACCATTGGTAATCCAGTTCTTTGTTCCATTCAGAAGGTAATGATCTCCTTTATCAATTGCGGTAGTTCTTTGTGACGTTGCATCGGAACCTGCTTCTGGTTCACTAAGACAGAATGCACCAATCTTTTCTCCCTTTGCAAGCGGTAAAAGAAACTTTTGTTTTTGCTCTTCCGTGCCAAATTTCTCTAAACCCCAACATACTAGCGAGTTATTCACAGACATAACTACTGAGGCCGAAGCGTCGATTTTAGAAATCTCCTCCATTGCCAACACATAGCTAACCGCATCCATTCCGCCACCGCCATACTTTGGGTCTACCATCATCCCCATAAATCCAAGCTCCCCCATCATCTTTACTTGATCTGTAGGAAACTTTTGGTCATTGTCACGATCGATTACACCAGGCAGTAACTCATTTCTTGCGAAATCTCTAGCAGCTTGACGAATCATCTCGTGCTCTTCCGTTAATTTGAAATCCATGAAGTTTGTTTTACGAAATTTGAACAGTCTGCAAAGCTAAAAGTTTGCGAGCATAGCACTGACATAAATATTATTCCACATGACAATTCTATTAGGGGCCATGACCGGCACCTCTGCAGACGGCCTTGACCTTTGCCTTTCAGGCTTTACGGAGAGTAAACCAAACTCTTTTCAATATGAAATAATAAACTCAATATCAATACCCTATGAAAGAAGTTTGAGTTTGAAATTACGCAATGCACACCTCCTTTCTGCTGTAGATCTATTGTCACTTGATATGGAATTTGCGCATTGGTGCGCAGAAAAAATCAGCCATTTCACTCAAGATCATGTTGAAATAAAAGGGGTTGCTTTTCATGGATCCACCGTATTTCATCAACCTCACAAAAAAATTAGCTTCCAACTGGGCAGGCCTGAAACGCTCGCTGCACTTTTAGAACTACCCATTATCGCCAATTTTAGATCTCCTGACTTGGAATTAGGTGGAAGGGGCGCTCCTTTGGTTCCCTTTGGCGATGCGTTTCTTTTTGGCTCCTATTCAGCCTGTTTAAACCTGGGCGGATTTGCCAATTACTCCGAATCGATACAAGGCGTACGCATTGCTTCAGATATATCGTTCTGTAATTATGTGATGGATAAATATGCCCGTTTGGAAGGCTTAGAATACGACACCAACGGTGAACTCGCCTCCCAAGGATGCTTAATTCCCGATTTGTTTTCGGCCTTAAATGAGAGAATGGCAACCTATAATCAACAAGCCCTAGCCCTAAGCCGAGAATGGGTAGAAAGCAGCATATTGTCACTATTTCCTGAAGAAGAATCCAAGAACATTTTGTATACCTGCTGTGAACACATTGGCTATCAAGTAGCTAAAAGAGTTGTAAATCCTTCCAATCTACTCATCACCGGCGGCGGAGCCTACAATTCCCATCTCCTCTCGCGAATAGAACAGTATACTGGCCATAGAATAAAGCCCGCATCGCCTCAGTTAATAGAAATGAAAGAAGCGCTATTGTTTGCCTTTCTCGGTTGGCTTAGATTGCAGGACCGTGTGAATTGCTTTGCAAGTGTAACTGGAGCCAAACGAGATCATAGTACAGGAATAATTTACTATCATTAATATGCACTCAAATGAAATAGTGGAAAGAAAAAGACCGTGGCTTCGTGGCTTGGATTTGTATGCAATCCTTCTTTTTTCTATATCAATTTTATTCTTGCCCTCGATTCCCATGCTGCCATTTCTAAAGGAGACTCTGTTTTCAACTTTGAACTAGATAAGATTCAAGGTCTTCCAAGTAGAACTGAAAAACTTAAAGGCTCAAGAAAGCTATTCCAATTAGTGAAAGGCGGGAATTTTGAAAATACTGCCTTTGCCTTTACTAGCTCGCTGCAGATTCACATGCAGATGTTGGTCTTAAATGGACGTGCTGATTCTGCTTTGCTTCTTGTACAGCAAAATTTGTTTGAGTACAAACTCGGTAAGGAGCTGGATGAATTGGGTAGGATGTATCTACACTTGGCTGAACTTAGTTTTAAACAAAATTTATTCTTTAGTAGCCGTCTTTACCTGGATAGTGCCGAATTCTATGTAAATGAAAGCGGCGATTTTTTGGGCGAAATACTGGTTGAAGAATTGTTTCTTAGAGTCTATACAAAACAAAATAAACCAGATGCCATTCTTGGTCGAATGCCTGATATTCTGAAAATTCAGAGAGACAGTATTGCAAAGAATGCCATTCTCTCTCAGCTCTTCGATGAACTGCTAATGAGCATTTACAGCTCGGCCGCATTGGCGAATAGGCAATTGAGGAATACCGAAAAGGCAATTGAATACTTTTCAAAAGCCGAAGAATTGTCAGACAATCTCAATTTACTACAGTCGCAAATTAACATTTGGATAGAGCTAGCAGATTGCAATCTGTCTTTAAATCGACTCAGTACGGCTGAAAAATATCTTGGAGCAGCTTTAAAAGAGGCTTCCGCTGAATCATGGCTCGAAGAGCAAACGAAGATTGACATTTTGCGCGCTGAGCTTTTGAGAAGAAGAAAAAGACCAGAACGCGCTCTATCTATACTTTCAGATTTGAGATTGGATGTAGAAACGCTATCGAACTTGGAGATTAAAAGTCAGTATTTCGACGAAAAATCATTGATATTCAAAAATTTAAAGCTAACAGATAGTGCAGAGAGTAATGGAAATCTGGCAGCAAAAGCGCGCGCTCAGCTCTTAGATCAAGCATGGTTAAACGAGAGGAAAGAATGGGAAAAACATTTGGTTGGAGTGCAAAACCTAAGGATAGCACAACTCCAAGAGAAACTTCAAAATCAAACATATGCTGAACTTGAAGGCCAAGAAGAACAGAAGTTTATCCGCAATTTACTAGCCATTAGCCTAGTTGTAATTCTTGCTTTGGTGGGTTTATGGATTGGATTCAGTCGAAAAAGTAAACGAGCCCATAAAATCACCCAGAAGAAGTTAAACACTACACTGATTTTCCAAAAAGCATTAATCCATTCTTTGGTACAAAACATCCGAAGTCATTCTCTTGCCTTAGAAATCGGACCTGAGATGGTACTGCGTAAGCTTAAGTTGGGAAAGATACATGATGCCTATAGTCTGCTCTCCTCACTGGAGAAGGAATACCAAGATTTAGATCATACCCTAACGCATTTTATTCGCGAAAGCGATTCACATATACTGAAGTCTATTCTAAACTCTAAAATAGATCTAAACATTTCAGAATATATCCAAAAGGAGATCAAACAGCATTCAGTAATGCTAAAAGAAAGGGGTATTGTAGTACTCCAAGAATTTGAAACAGCAAAAGTTTATAGGGTGAACGGACTGCTGTTCGAATTGGTGTTTAGAAATCTCTTATTCAACAGCATACAGCACAGTACTTGCAAGCAAATTCAAATTAGATTCTCCGGTACAGAGCAGAATATCACACTCGAATTCAGAGACAATGGAATGGGCTTATCTTCTGAACTTCTGGAGTTTCTTGCTAGTAAAGAAGCAGTGCAAAACCCATCTTTGGTTGGATTTGGTTTCTGGTTCTTTCAATTTAACCGACGCGAATTAGAAATTGACTTCAAGCCTAGCCAAGACAATGGTTGGACTGTATTCACCCTTTCTTTGTTGGCGGATGAAGCCTCCAGTCTTCCTTCAAACTCTATTGAATGACAATCGGAATTGTTTGCGTTTTATGGCCTTCCTTGCATTGAAGATAATACCAACCCGCATCCATCTGAGAGAGATCTATTTCTAGATATTCACCAAAATTCTGAGAGTCAAATCCTTTCCACCTTCTACCACTGGCATCCATAAGCTCTAATTCCAATGCGTCGAAATTTACTGCCCTTGCTCTGAGTTTTACCTTGCCTTGAGTTGGATTGGGATACAATACCAATGGGAGACTAGTGCGCTCTTCGGGCAGAGATATCCCACAGTTGGTCAAGGGAATGTATCCAACTACAATGGTATCCGAAGCAGTACATCCAGCTGAATTGGTTACTGAGACAAAAAAAGTTCCAGCTGTATCTACCATCAAAGAAGAAGCGGTTGACTGATCGCTCCACACGTACGATCCACCTGCTATTGCGGCATTTAAAGTAAGCGTTTCGCCTAAGCAAAGTGTTGTATCAGCCCCCAAGTTTAGACTAGGTAAACTTTCCACAGTTACAGAAATGGTATCTGAATTTGAGCAGCCGTTTGAATAGATTGTAGCCCAGTAATTTCCTGGATTTGATACAGTTATATTCTGCGAAGTTTGATTTGTAGACCAGCGTACGCTATCCGCCATGGCTGAGATGGATAGAATTAGAGACTCTCCCGCACAATAACTGGTATCGGCCCCTAAACTCAACACGGGTGGATCTAGAACAGTAATTTGAGCAATAACAGAATCAGAACATCCAGTAGCAAAGGTGATTAACTTGATATCAAACACTCCAGGGTCATTGAAAACTTTGCCAAAATTTACTGAAGTAGAAAGCAGCGTATTATCTTCTAACCATTGCTGCGATGAGCTTCCAGTGCTTAGATTCTGAAAGAAAACGGAATCGCCAACACAAACGGAAGTAGCAGAGGCTGAGAAAAGCGGATTTGCTGAACAACACGAAACCACACTAAAGTTTGAAAGGAGGGTTGATTGAGCCACGCCATTGACCTCCCCCACAATGTTAACTGTGTAATTGCCTACAGGAAGAATACCTAGATTTAAGGTTTCCGTTAGATTCACAATAATAGGTGTACAGATCGGTCCTATCTGATACGAAATGCCAATATTTATAGCATTGCCATTTACACCCCAAGAAGAACCAGTAAAAACGGCATTTCCACAAGCTCGGGAATAGTCAACATCATATAAAACATCATTGCAACTAGTGGCTGGAGGCGACTGTAATGAACCTGAAATTATAGAAATTACCTGTGCAGTGGTAGTACTCAATATGAATAACAGACAGCCTAGTAAAGTAATTTTTTTCATTCCAATCTAATAAGTAGGTTTCAAAAGTAACACTTTGCAATTTGGGCGGTTGGATGACCAAAGCAGCTTCTAAATGAAATAACGTACTATTTGAATAGAAAAGTAGTTAAGTTCTACTTATCGGATAATTAAAGCCCCCAAATCGCTTAAGCTTTTCTACCTTCGTCGCCAAATTTCGCGATTATGAAGGATCTCCTTAAGCAGTTCGAAAGCTCCGCTCCAGAAATAGAATTTCACTGGACCGATAGTGAAACCAATGCGGAAGGCTGGTGCGTAATAAATTCACTTCGTGGCGGTGCAGCAGGTGGAGGAACACGAATGAGTTTAAATGTAGACCGACATGAAGTGCTTTCTTTGGCCAAGACGATGGAGATCAAGTTTTCAGTAGCTGGACCGCAAATTGGAGGAGCCAAATCAGGTATTCGATTTGATCCATCTGATCCACGAAAAGCAGATGTTTTAAAGAGATGGTATACTGCCTTAAAGCCCTTGCTGAAGAGCTATTATGGAACTGGAGGGGATATGAATGTAGATGAAATACATGAGGTCATTCCAATTACCAAAGAATTGGGAATTGACCATCCTCAAGAAGGTGTCTTCCAAGGACACTTCCAACCCAACCCTGAAAGTAAAGCGCTCTCCATTAAACGACTCCAAGAGGGGGTGCTTCTTCCGCTTTTTCATCCAGAGTTTACTCCCATATCCGACGGAACCTATACGGTTGCAGATATGATTACAGGCTATGGCGTTGCAGAGAGTGTACGTCATTACGGTCAATTGTACCAATGGCCTTTAGAAGGAAAGAGGGCAATAATTCAAGGATGGGGGAATGTAGCCTCTGCCGCGGCCTGGTATCTCAGTAGAATGGGCGTACGCATTGTAGGTATTATTGATAAAAAAGAAGGACTCTTATCTACGGAAGGATTGGATCACAAAGCCATTCAAAAGCTATTTGTAGATAAAAAAGGAAACAGTCTTGCATCCGAGCATGCACAAACTTTTGAAGATGTAAATGCCAAAATCTGGGACATTGGAGCGGAGATTTTCATTCCAGCTGCGGCCTCTAGATTGCTCACTAAGGACCAATTAGACCGAATGATAAAAAAGGGCTTAGAGCTAATTTCATCCGGAGCCAATGTGCCTTTTGCAGATCAGCAGATTTTTTATGGTGAAATTTCTGAACACGCAGATACGCATGTTTCTTGCATACCCGATTTCATTTCAAACTGTGGAATGGCTCGCGTATTTGCTTACCTCATGAATCCAGAAGGGCCTTTGACTGAAGTGGCTATTTTTAACGATGCTTCCGATACCATCCGCAAGGGAATGGAAGATGTTTTTCAAAAAGATTCCAATCCGAAAAAACTAACGGCTACCGCCTATTCTATAGCACTTAATAAACTTCTCAACGCTTAAGGAGTTAACTTATCTCTAATTATTAAATCCCGTTTCGACTATGTATACCCTAATGGTTGTGGTTTTTGTTCTTGGTTATCTCGCTATTGCATTTGAACATAGTATTCACATAGATAAGGCCGCCTCTGCACTCATCACTGGTGTGTTGTGTTGGACTCTATATGTATTT
>CALCFH010000442.1 GCA_937900215.1 uncultured Cryomorphaceae bacterium | reverse complement strand
GGCACTGATTGCCTTGGCCTTGTTATATGATATTATTGGATTGGTTTTGCAAGAATCTATTTTTATTACCGCGGTAGCCGGTTACCTCGGATTGCTTTCCGGAATTTTACTTCTTGAATTCTTGGGCCCTCAAATAGAGACAGAATATTTTAAGCATCCCTCTGTAGAATTTTCCGTCGCCGTAATTACCACTTTGGTTCTCATTTTCGCGGGTGCAGTCGCAGGCTTCATTCCAGCTAGAAAGGCGGCTTCTGTTCAACCTGTTGTTGCGTTAAAAGATGAATAAATATGTTTGATCGCGATCGCTGGCAAGAAATATTTCATGTGCTCTCGGCTAACAAATTGCGCACGGCATTGACTGCCTTTGGTGTTTTTTGGGGCATTTTCATGATGATTATTATGGTAGGCTCTGGAAATGGACTTAAGAATGGAGTTACGCGAGATATGGGTGGAGTAGCCATGAATAGCTCTTTTATGTGGACTCAATCTACTGGTATTCCCTATAAAGGCTTGCCCAAAGGCAGGTATTTTAATTTTAAAAATGAAGACATCCAAGCAATTGAACGTCAAATTCCTGAAGTAGAAGCAGTGGCGCCTAGAAATAGTTTAGGTGGATGGCAAGGATCAAACAATGTTGTTCGTGGATTAAAAACAGGCGCTTTTTCAATTTTTGGAGATGAACCTGATTTCTTTAGAGTAAAACCCATTGTTCTTTTGGATGGTAGACTATTAAATGACAATGACTTAGCTGAGAAAAGGAAGGTTTGTGTTATTGGAATGCGAGTGAAAGAAATGCTTTTTGATGCAGGTGAAGAGGTGATTGGAGAATCTATACAAGTAAATGGAGTTTATTTTACTGTAGTGGGTGTGCTGAGAAGTAAACAAAAAGGTGAGAATGGCGACGAAGAAAATCAATCGCTATTTATTCCGTTTACAACCTTTCAAAAGGCATTCAACTACGGAGATATTGTGGGTTGGTTCGCATTTCTGGCAAAAGAAGACCAAGATGTTGTGCAGGTAGAGGCTAAGGTGAAGAAGTTCTTAATGGCTAGGCATAAAATCCATCCCGATGATTCTCGTGCTATAGGAAGTTGGAATATGGCAACCGAATTTCGCCAAGTGAGTGGACTCTTTACTGGCATTAAATGGCTTTCTTTCGTTGTGGGCTTTTTCACCCTTTTGGCAGGGGCTATTGGGGTTAGCAATATTATGTTGGTGATAGTAAAAGAAAGAACCAAGGAAATTGGGATTCGAAGGGCTTTAGGAGCTACACCGCTGAATATCTTTAGTCAGATTTTAAGTGAATCTGCCTTTCTCACCCTAATTGCAGGTATTGCAGGTGTTTTGGCTGGAGTTTGGTCATTAGAAGGAATCAGCTCTATCATTGAATCAACAGGAGGAGGAGGCTCTTTTACCAAACCAGGGGTAGATCTTCAATTAATTCTAGCCTCTTTAGGAATACTTATAATTATAGGTTTATGCGCTGGAATGATTCCAGCCCGCAAAGCCATTAGTGTTAAACCAATAACAGCCTTAAGAGACGAATAATTAGAAAATATGAAGAAAGTATTGCCTTGGCTTATAGGAATAGCCGTTTTAAGTGGATTGATCTACACTTTTTATTTTTTGTATAAAAAATCGCAGCAGAAACCCATTGTCTATACCACAGAAGTGGCTGCCAAACGAGATATTATTAATAAAACAGTGGCCACAGGTTCTATTGTTCCAAGAGAAGAGGTAGACATCAAGCCTCAGGTTTCAGGAATCATTAGCGAGGTTTTCGTAGAACCAGGCGAAATTGTAAAGGTGGGAGACCCCATCGCAAAAGTTCAAGTTATTCCAAACATGAGTAGCTTAAACAATGCAGAAAATAGAATTGATAGAGCCAAAGCTGAATTGGAAAATTCAAAATTAGAATTCGATAGAAGCGATATACTTTATAAGAAAGGTGCCATGTCTCAACAAGAATGGCAGACCACTACTTTGAGGTTGAAAAATGCAGAAATTGAAATGCAAAACGCATTGGATAATTTAGATATTGTTAAGGAAGGTGCAACTAAAAGCTCGGGTAAGTCTGCTATTACTCTTATAAAATCTACAGTGAATGGAATGGTTTTACAAGTTCCGGTGAAATTGGGAAATCAAGTTATTGAGAGTAATACTTTCAATGATGGTACTACCGTGGCTACCATTGCCGATATGAAAGACATGATTTTCCTAGGAAAAATAGATGAGTCGGAGGTGGGGAAAATTAAGGAGGGTATGACCTTATTACTTACTATTGGTGCCATTGAAAATGAGCGTTTTAATGCCAGTTTAGAATACATCTCTCCGAAAGGTGTTTTGGAAAATGGTGCCATTCAGTTTGAGATTAAAGCGGATGTAACTATTCCCGAGACTAGCTTTATTAGAGCCGGGTTTTCGGCCAATGCAGACATTGTTTTAGATAGAAGAGACAGCGTTCTTACCATCGATGAAAAACTTCTGCAGTTCGAGGAGGGAAGTCCCTTTGTGGAAATTCAAATTGGCGATCAACAATTTGAAAAACGCTCACTAAAATTGGGTTTGTCTGATGGTATCTATGTGGAAGTAATTGAAGGATTATCTCTTGAAGACAACATCAAAGTTTGGAATCAAACGGGTTTCTAACGTGAGCCTCTAGGGTGAAATTTTAAGATAGCTTCTTCTAAATGTTTGCGATCTAAATGCGTGTAAATCTCGGTTGTCAGTATACTTTCATGCCCTAACATTTCCTGAACTACCCTTAGATCTGCTCCATTGCGCACCAGATGCGTTGCAAATGAATGTCTGAAAGTATGCGGACTTATACTCTTTTTTATTCCTGCCTTTTCGGCCCATACTTTTACCCATTTGAAGACGCTTACCCGGCTCAATCGTCCACCTTTTTGGTTAACGAAAACATAAGGCTTCGCTTTTTCTGTAATGCCAATATGATTGCGCATTTGTTCCTGATACAGTCTAATGTGAAGAACAACAAGATCATTTATAGGTACAATCCGTTGTTTATTTCCTTTGCCGATAACTCTTATGAAGCCTTCTTCAAAAAATAGATCGTCCATTTTTAAATCGGTTAATTCACTTACTCTAAGGCCGCATCCATAAAGAACCTCAAACAAGGCTCGGTCTCTATGTCCACTTTTTGAGCCTAATTCTAGTGTATTGGCAATGAGGTCTATTTCCTCTAAACTCAATACTTCAGGTAGGTAACTACCAATTCGGGGGCTTTCAAGTAAATCAGTTGGATTGCTTTCTAGACTTTTATCATAAATGAGGTAATCAAAAAAAGAGCGCCAAGAAGAGATAGTACGGGCGATACTCCTCTTAGATTTTCCCGCTTCTACCTCTAACTTTAAGCATTCTTCTAGGTGAATGACTTCCAGCGCTGCAATTTTGTGATTTTTATTTTCGCTAAAGTGTTGAAGCGACTTTAAATCATTGACATAGGCTTTTATCGTGTTTTGCGACAAACCTCTTTCAAGTGTCAAATACGTTTTAAAGCCACGAAGTGCCTGCTGCCAATTCATATTAGTTTAATCCAATAATCCTAAAGTAGTCAAATAGAGTTGTTTCATATAAATTCCTTTGATCTTCATCCAAAATAACAGGGCCGATGCTTGAGTCTAAGGAGTTGTATTTCAAATCATTGTTATTTAAAAGCGCAGTGTAGAAGTCGTATGCAAATTTCCATTGCTCTTCATTGTTGAGAGTGTCAATATTAATAGCTTGCTCATTCATCCACCATAAACCTACCATAGAGCTATCTTTCCAGTAGGCTCGAATATACCATTCATCCATTACTTCATTCTCAAGAAGTAAAAATTGAAACGGCTCATCCTCCAATTTCTTCAAATTCCGAAGCATGAAAACACCTGCCTTATCTGGCTTCATATGGTAAAAATAGGCGCGCATATTTTTAAAAAAGATTTTGTCTGAAGAGCGAACAGCAAAACTTGGATTCTTCGATGAGGGAATTTTTGGCTTTGGTGGGAACAGAAAAGAAAGGGCCAATAGCGCAACAACGAAGAACAAAAAGTACTTGACTAGTGGTGAGGAGGTTTTCAAAGGAAGGCTTTAGAATAAATTGAGTAAAACTTTATCAAATAACGCGAACTATGCCAAAGGGTTGATGTTGATTTGCAATATGTCTAAAGCCATTATAATTGGATCTGGAATCTCTGGTTTGGCCACCGCAGTGAGCTTAGCAACCAAGGGTTGGCAAGTACTTGTATTTGAGTCAAATGCATATCCTGGTGGAAAACTATCTCAGTTCGAAATAGAGGGATATCGCTTTGATGCAGGTCCGTCTTTATTTACCTTGCCCAATTTAGTGACTGAAGTAATAGAATCTGCTGGTAAAAAGGTGGGAGACTATTTTAACTTCGTTCAATGCGAAGAGGCCTGTAGATATTTTTGGGAAGATGGAACACGGTTAACAGCATGGTCTGACTCAAAGGCCTTTGCCCAAGAAGTGCAAGATAAACTCAATGAGCCTTCAGTTAAGGTAATTCGGTATTTAGAAGAGAGTGCCAAACTTTATAAAAACACTCACAGTTTATTCTTAGAGTCTTCTTTGCATAAATGGCAAACCTACTTCAATAAGGAGGTGTTTTCTGCCCTGTTTAATCTGCATTCTCTTCATTTAACGGAGAATCTTCATGCTGTGAATGCGAAGCGATTCAAAAATCCCAAATTAGTACAGTTGTTTGATCGATTTGCTACCTACAACGGGTCAAGCCCCTTTTTAACCCCAGGGGTGATGCAAATCATTCCTCATTTGGAACACAATGTCGGAACCTTTTACCCCAAAGGTGGAATGCATTCGATAACGGAGGCTCTTTTTTCTTTGGTCAAAGATCTTGGAGTAGAATTTGTTTTCAATAGTAAGGTGGATGAGATATTGGTTAACAATAAGCAAGTCACGGGCGTTAAGGTGGGAGGGAAGTCCTATTTATCCGATTTGGTCGTAAGTAATGCGGATGTGTATCCAACCTACAGACAATTACTTCCAAAAGAAAAAGCGCCAGAGAAAATATTGAAACAGGAGCGTTCAAGCTCTGCTTTTATTTTCTATTGGGGGATTTCAAAAAGCTTCCAAGAATTGGGATTGCACAACATATTTTTTAGCAATGATTATCGATCAGAGTTTAACTCCATTTTTAAAGAAAAATCCATACCGACGGATCCAACTATTTACATTAATATCAGCTCCAAAGAAACCGAGACAGATGCACCAAAGGATTCTGAAAATTGGTTTGTAATGGTGAATACTCCCGGCGATTACGGTCAAGATTGGGAGCAAATTAGAGCAGAGCTTCGCCTTGCTGTGATTCAAAAGTTAAATGGAATCCTTAAAACAGATATAGAACCGTTTATTGAGGTAGAAGAGGTGCTCACTCCACCCTTAATTGAGAGTAAAACTTCAAGTTACAAAGGGGCCTTATATGGTTCGGCTAGCAACGATGCTATGAGTGCATTTTTGCGACATCCTAATTTTTCAAGAAAGTTGAAAGGCCTTTACTTTGCAGGCGGAAGTGCCCATCCAGGGGGTGGGATTCCTTTGTGTTTATTGTCGGCTAGAATTACAACAGATATAATCAATGAGGATTATGCCATTTGATATCAAGCAAAAGCCTTTCATTGGTTGGTTGGTACTACTTATTTTTCATACCGTAGGATTGTTGGGCATTCTTTCTCCCTATCGTGATTTCTTCGTAGCGCTTACTCCCTTCAATTTACTACTTACCATGGCAATACTCTTCGTCTATAACGAAGGCGATAAGAGGCAATGGTGGAGCGCATTTGTTTGGATTTTCATTCTTGGCTTTCTAGCTGAATGGATTGGAGTGAAAACAGGCTTTCCTTTTGGCGACTATAGCTATGGTAAGAATTTGGGCCTGAGATTGGATGGAATACCCGTCATTATTGGAGTGAATTGGTTTATTTTAATTCTAGCAACCAGAGCAATGTCAGAGGTTTTCATTTCTACCTTTATGAAAATTGTTGGAGGAGCCTTGCTTATGGTTACAATAGATTTTTTGATTGAACCCGTTGCTATGAAAATTGACTTTTGGATGTGGACATCGGCACAAATTCCCTTGCAAAATTATATTGGTTGGTTCGGACTCAGCCTTTTCTTTCATTGGCTTTCTCGCTCTAGAATTCCAGTGTTTAAAAACCCTATGGCTATTCCAGTGTTTATTGCCCAAGTCTTGTTTTTTTTCATTTTAAATAATCAGTTGTGAGTACACTTTATTGGATACTAATTATATCCGCTACCTTTTTCTTTATGGAATTTGTGGCTTGGTTTACACATAAATACGTAATGCACGGCTTCCTTTGGAGCGTACACAAAGACCATCATGTTAAGGATCCGGGTTTCTTCGAGAAGAATGATCTCTTCTTTCTCATCTTTGCCATCCCAAGCTGGCTATGCATAATGTTAGGCATGATGTATGAGCTGCCTATTTCTGTCGCAATTGGGTTTGGAATTGCAGTATATGGCCTAGCCTATTTTTTGGTGCACGAGGTGTTTATTCATCAGCGTTTTAGCTGGCTTAAAAATGCCCAATCGTCTTATTTGAAGGCCATTCGATTTGCCCATAAAATGCATCACAAACACTTAGGGAAAGAGCAGGGTGAGAGTTTCGGAATGCTCATAATACACCCTAAGTACTTTAAGGCTTCCAAACAGTCTAAAAAGATAAATATCAAGAAGAGAGCATGAAAGAGAAATTCTTATACCTGTTTCTAGATGTCTTTACATTAGCTGTCCCTCTGTTGCGCTCTTTTGAATCCAAAATCGCATATTATAAAAGCTTTCTCTCGCTACTTAAAGCCATTGCTCTAACAGGATTGTTTTTTATCGCTTGGGATGTGGCCTTTACGGTATATGGCGTCTGGGGATTTAACGATCGGTATTTAGTTGGATTGTCGATTTTTCATCTACCCATAGAAGAGTGGCTCTTTTTTATAGTGGTTCCGTTTTCATGTATTTTTATTTATCGCGTGCTCAATTTTTTCTTGGGCGATACCCAAAACCGATTGTTTCAGCAGCAAATTCCAGCATTTCTGGTTTGGTTCCCTCTAGGGGTTGCAGTTCTAAATTATCAGAGAGTCTATACCTTGAGTACTTTTCTCCTACTCGGTCTTTTTATGGGATGGCACATCTACATCAATAAAACAGAATGGATGGGCAATTTTATTCGTGCGTATGCACTGATTTTAATTCCCTTTCTTCTGGTAAATAGTGTTTTAACTGGATCATGGATTGATGAACCCATCGTTTGGTACAATGATGCACATCATTTAGGAAAGAGAATCGGAACCATTCCGATGGAAGATGCCTTCTACGGATTGCTTCTTATTCTTATGAATTTAAGCTTTTACGAATTCTTCGAATCTAAGCGAAAAAAAGATTTAAGTCGAACGTAATAAGGGTCTAAGAGTCTGAAGGCCTTGTTTTCGAAATTGAATATTTCAAGATCAAGATTGGAATGATTGTCTTGTAAATATTCACTGGCAAATCGATTTATAACAAAGTGATAAAGGTCTATCTCTGGCTGCAGTACGGAATTAGCCATCGAATAGTCTGCTTGAGATAGCATGGGCTTTTGTTGTTGAACATTGGCCAATTGATATACCGGATTTCTATGCCATCCCAATTTACGTTTTAGCAATAGAAGGGCTTTGTTGTATTCTTCGATTGGAGCAATAAAAGCGAAATCACGGCTGATGTTTTCTTTGGCAATCTCTACAACTTCCCACTCCTTGCCATCAATATGTTCGATTCCACTAATAAATCTCAATTGTAGATTGTTTCCATATGGATGATGTAAAAAATCTCCAAAATCTTTTATTTCAGAGGGTAAACGATGTAGAGAATTCAAGTAATTGTAATGCGACCAGGCCTGGTCTTCAGGCCGACGCATGAAGCTTATGTAGCGGGTATTTTTATTAAAATGAGAATGAAATCCGTAACGAAAGTGCCCGAGATACACCTTTGCCTCTTTCTGATTCGGACCTAAATCTACTTGAGAAGGCTCGTATACTGTTTCTAATCCACCCTTTTCTTTATACTCTCTTGACAAAACCTGACGCAAGCTAGTACCAGCAGTTTTTGGAATATGCATAAAGAGCCATACCGTTTCAGACATTGTACGTAAATATACAAGCTTAGAACTCGATTATGGCACCTATGGTTGGAAGTCTTGTGCCACTTTCGTTTGGAAACTGAGTGAGTTCATAACGTGTAGGATCGTTTGGATTGATGATGGCCATTCCATCGACATCTCTAGCAACGTCTACTACAGCCGGTCCTTGTACAGCTGCCGCTAGCAGGTTTTGAATATCAAAGAATAAATCTAAGTTCCAGTCTGTGAAAAACCATTTTTTGTCAATCCGCACATTCACTCTGTTGAAGTTAGAGAAGCGTTGAGAGTTCAAATTGTTGAAATCTGGAATACCTCTTCCAATAACATCCCAATTGGCAATGAGTGAAGAGGTTGCAATGTCTATAGGTGTAAAAGGAGCCCCACCTAAGAACTGATACTGCATACCTATTTCCCAGTTCTTTCCGAATTTCTTTCCACCTGTAAAAGTTAGAATGTGTCTGTTATCCCATGATGATGGAATTAAATCACCTCTTTTATCTTCGAATGCACTGTTTACAAAGGTGTAAGACAGAATTCCGAAAAAGCCTTTGAACAGTTTTTGCTGGTATACCACTTCAATTCCCATCGCTCTTCCATCTGAACTCGACTCAGAAGGGGCATTGCCAATAACTCCAAAATCACTTCCCAAATTGGCGAGAGAGATAGAATCGGTTAAGAGGAAAGGGTAATTTGAATAGCCTTTGTAAAATCCTTCTATCGCAATGCGTGCATTAAATGGAAGGTAATAAGCAAATCCGGCAACCCAATGCTCACTGCGTATATAGGTTGCATCTTCGTTTACCAAGTTGCCTGCTTGATCTCTGAATCCAAGTAGGGTGTAAGGAGGGAGCTGATAATAAATACCCCAATTGGCATTGAAGCTGAAGTTCTCATTGAAGTTGTAGGTGGTAGAAATACGAGGGGAAAACTGATTCAGCAAATTGGCTGTATTCTCATTAAAATCTACTCCATCTACTCTAAAACCACCCGAAAGCACCAACTTTTCATCCAACAAACTTTTGGTAGCCTGACTAAATGCACTGTATCTGTACATTCCTAAATAGGTAGAATAATTCCTTGGGTCTTGGCCTTCAGGAACGCGAAGATCACTTTCTTGGGTATCGTATTTCAATTGCTCAAAACCCACTCCATTGGTCAAGCGCCATCCGTTGCTTCTGTAAAAATTTTCAACTCTTAATTTATTTTCAATTTCAAATGAATTGTAATCTAAAAGCTGGGTGCTGGATTCATCGTTATTCAAATATTTGAAAGCAGAATTGTTTAGCATAAATCGGCTCAGAACCACATTGGTATAACTCTTTTGAGCAAAGTATGTGTACTTGGCACCCACAGAGTAGTTCCATTGTTCATTTACTGGTAGAATATTTAAAGTGTAGCGTTGCTCAGGTGTTTCATTTGCGTCTAGATTCAAACTAAAATTGTCAAAGGCCCCTAATCCTAAGAAGGTAATTTGGTGCTTATTGTTGATTTTGTATTTCACCTTTGCCTGGAAGTCGTTGTAAGTAGGTAGAAACGGAAGTCCTAGTGCTTTAAAAAGAAATTGGAGATACGATCTTCTTACGGAGGCAATCATGGTGGTTTTTTTACTGAGCGGTCCTTCTGCAGTAAGTCCAATATCGCTTGCACCTACAATTCCGGTAAAGCCCCATTTATCTTCTCTACCGTCTTTGAGTTTTAATTCCATTACAGAACTCAATGTATTCCCTCTTTCTACAGGGAAAGCACCCGTGTAGAAATCCACCTCACGAATAAAATTCACGTTTATCAATCCAACCGGTCCACCGCCAGAACCTTGTGTAGAAAAGTGATTGATCGATGGAATCTCAATTCCATCTAAATAATACCGGTTCTCATTCGGCGCTCCTCCTCGAATAATTAAGTCGTTACGGAAATTAGGCGTGCTAGCAACACCTGGCAAAGCCTGAATTACCCTAGAGATATCTTGGTTTCCACCCGGATTTCTTTGTATTTCATTTATTCCAATGGTCTGAACAGAAACCGGACTTTCAGGATTTCGGTTGAACTGAACTTGAGCACTTACCACAATTTCATCCAGTTTGGTATTGGATTCTTCCAAACTAAAATTGGCCACCGCGGGCTTGGCATTGCTCACCTGAATTTCATAGATGGTCTTGGTTTCAAAACCCAATATTTGAGCGGTAAGATTGTATAAACCGGGATTTAACCCTGTGATTTCATAGTTTCCATCTAAATCAGAGGCCACTGCTTTATTTGGCAATCCTTCAACCGTAATGGCTGCAATGGGAATACTCTCGTTATTGATGGCATTGAAAACTCTTCCTCGAATGATTCCTGTTTGTGCCGAAGAAGCAAGAAATCCAAGAACAAATACACTAACAAATAGAATTCGGAATGAACGCATAGTTTGGTTTTACGGTTTCGGGTCTTTTAACCGGCGGCAAAGGTATTTGTTTAAACTTCAAGATATTTTTGTTTCTAGAGGAGTACGGCAAAAAAAAAGCCTCCCGAAGGAGGCTTTTAACAGAAAGGCGAATGCTTATTTCCAAGCGGCCATTTCGGCTTTTAAACCGTCGCCATACGTAAATTCTTTACCATCTGCTTTTGCCTGAGCTTCGCCCATTTCAATGGCTTTGTTGCCAGACTCCATAGCTTCTTTTTTGCGATTCAAACCAGCCAAAGCTTCAGCTCTAACCCAGTAGTTATACCAGTTGTCTGCTTTTAGTTCAATGGCTTTGTCGATGTGCATTAGCGCTTTATCGTAGCTCATTTCCTTGCCAATATAATAGGTGGCAGCTCCTCTGTGTACTCTCCAATTGCCCGCGTCTTCTTTCAAGGCTTTTTCGATATTCAATTGGGCTTGTTTATCTACTTCCACCGTAATTGGAATGGCAACACTTTGGCCTTCCCACTTAAGAGCTAGATGCGCTCCGTTTTCAGTCAGGTTTTCAAACTCAACGGTAAATGACTCGTACGTTCCTTCCATTTTAGAAGCAACAGTAGTTCTAAGAACATCTTGTCCTTTATCGTATCCGTCTACTCCCCATAACTCTGTATTGCGGTTTAGGATGATAACCCAAGACTTTTCGCCAGGAATGGTGAAAATGGAATATTTACCAGCAGCAACAGGCATTTTGTTGATTATTACATCTGTGCTGAATTCTATGCTCGTAGCCTTGTTTGCTCCCGTGCGCCACATTTGGCCGTAAGGCACCAATTCTCCAAATGCCTTTCTACCTTTCAAAGAAGGTCTTGAATAATCTACCTGAATGTCGGTTAATCCAACACGTTGCTTTATGCTTGCAGCTGGACTAGGTTGTGGAAGTTCTTGAGCGAAGGAATACAATCCTACGCAAAGCGCTAAGCTCGTAATAAGTTTTTTCATGTTCTAACATTGTTTACCGCAAAGTAACAACCTATGGGCTTAGCATGAAAATTTCTTGCAAAATAGGTTTCAGTCCACTAAAGAAGAATTCTACAGCAATGACCATTACAATTAATCCCATCAGGCGCATCATGACGTTATTGCCTGTTTCACCTAATAGATGGGTAATCTTAGAAGCAAAGAGCAAGCCCAAGGTATTGATTAAAATTACCAGTCCGATTATGGCTATCAGCAGTCCTTTCATATCCCAAGTTTTGGCATCTTGCATAAGCACGATGGCATTGGTTATGGAGCCCGGTCCGGTGATCATTGGAATTCCCAGAGGGGTAATGGAAATATCTCCTACGTATTCTTGGACTCTTTTTTTAGGAATACGCGTTTTCCCCAAACGGGCTTGAAGCATATCCATTCCCAACATGAAGAAAATAATTCCGCCTACCATTCGAAAACTATTCACAGAGATTCCGAAAAATTTGAAAAGAAATTCGCCCGTAAAAGCGAAGGCAACGAGCGTGATAAAAGCCACTAAATTGGCCTTTCTTGCTGTCTTATGCCGCATGGATGGCTCTAAACTAGAGGTCATCGATACAAAGACTGGGATAATTCCAAACGGATTTATCAGTGTAATAAACGAGGTGAACGCTAAAAGCGCAAATTCGTAATGTGACATGTAGTCTATTGATTTAGAGCAGGAAGAGAATTGGTAAGCAAAGGTAATTGCTTCTGAAGCGCAGCGACTTCTAAATAGATTTTTTCAGGTAGGTCATCTCTATCGCGGCGGCAGCGGCTTCAACGCCTTTATTGCCGTGTTTTCCTCCTGATCTTGCCTTAGATTGCTCCCAAGTATTGTCTGTTAATACACAGAAAATCACAGGAGCTTCGTTTTTTAGGTTGATGTCTTTTATGCCTTGAGCAACAGCCTCGCATACAAAATCGAAGTGCTTTGTCTCTCCTTGTATTACACTACCTATGGCAATGATGGCGTCGAACTTTTTGGTTGATGCTAGATAATTGCAAGCATATATGAGTTCAAAACTGCCAGGAACACTTACCCGAGTGATATCTTCAACGCGCGCGCCAGCACCCACTAAGGTTTTAAAACAACCTTGGTACAATGCTTCGGTTATTTCTGAATTCCACTTTGATACAACCAATCCAAATCGCAAGCCTACTGCTTCGCGTTCAATCGATTGCCCAAAAGAATCTAAATGAGTTAAGGCTGTGGCCATTATTGCATCTTAGCCTCGCTGCGTGCAATGTATTTTGCAATATCCGATGCCTCACGGCTGTTTGGATACTTATCCTTGATAGCTTGATAGTGCTTGATAGCCTTGGCATAATTGCCCAGAATATCTGCAGTCATCCCTGCCTTCTTGTGTATGAAAGGAGCTAAGAATTCGTTATTCCCTCCTGCAACGGCTTTCTCGTAAAAATCCAATGCATCTTGTGGTTGGTTCAACTCATTAAATGCATCGCCCATAGCCGAGTTAGAAAGACTAGCAAATACTTCGTCTTTTGCATTAAATTGATCCAATTCCTTAATGGCTTCTGCGTATTTCTTTAAATTCAAATAGCAAACCCCCGCATAATAATGGGATAAGTTGGCTGCTTTTGTTCCGCTGTATTCCTCAGAAATCGACAAGAAACCCAATTTACTTCCGCCATCTCCGTTTAAAGCAAGCTCTAAGCTGTCTCTTTCAAAAGCCAGCTGAGCGGCCATGATTTCTTCGTTGGCTTGGGTCTCCCTTGGCTGTTGATAATAGTTGTTGTACAACCAGAAAGCGGCTATAACGGCTACTATTCCTCCAATTAAAGTGAGTATATTCTTTTGATTCTTCTCAATAAATTTCTCTATTCCAGAGATTTGAGAAACTACATCAACCAATACTTCCTCTTCTTGCTTTTTCTTTTTGTTCGACATTGTGTATTCTAATGAGGCTATTTCAAACGCGTGCAAAACTAATTCTTTTTGTCTATTCATTCGCGTTCTACCTTTGATCTATGGATTCTCTCTTTTTAAAAGACATTCGATTATATAATTTCAAAAATCACGAATCACTCGAATTGAGTTTTTCGGATAAGATTAATTGCATCGTAGGACGAAACGGAGTAGGCAAGACGGCCTTACTGGATGCGGTGTACTACCTTTCTATGTGCAAGAGTTACTTTTCTTCCAATGACAAGCAAACTGTTCGATTTCAAGAGGATGCCTTTATGTTGGAGGGATTTTATTCTCGATCGAACAAGGAAGAAAGAATAAAATGTGGATGGAAGCTTGGTCAAAAAAAGTCTTTCAAACGAAACGATAAATCCTACGAACGCCTCTCAGATCACATTGGTTTTTTTCCTGCCGTTGTCATTGCTCCCAAAGATCATGAGCTCATAGATGGAGGAAGTGAACTCAGAAGAAAATTTGCTGATCAGGTTATTTCTCAGTCCAATTCTGCTTATTTAGAATCCTTGATTCACTACAATCGAGTGCTCCTACAACGCAATGCTCTCTTGAAAATGCAGCAACAGAGTGGGAGGGTAGAAAGCGGACTTTTGGAGAATTACGATTTCCAACTTGAGCTGTATGGCAATCAGATTTTCACTGCTCGCTCGGCTTTTGCAGAAGGAATGAAGGAGTTGGTACAATCGTATTATTCGCAGATTAGCGGAAGGCAAGAAGAGGCCTCCATGCAGTATCAAAGCGGATTGCAAGAGTATTCACTCTTGGAAGAGTTAAAGAAAAGAACCAAGCTAGACTGCCTCTCAGGCTATACCTCGGTGGGAGTGCACAAAGACGATCTGTATTGGAATTTAAAAGACAAAAGTCTAAAAGCATTTGGTTCTCAAGGCCAGCAAAAGAGTTTTCTGATTGCTTTGAAATTGGCGCAATTCGATTTTATATCCAAAAAAACCAATTTGAAACCTATTCTGCTTCTAGACGATATTTTTGACAAACTCGATGCACATAGGGTTGAACAACTAATTCAACTGGTGAATACCCATCACTACGGACAAATTTTTATTACCGATACCCACGCAGACAGAACATCGGATATTGCAAAAAGAATCAATGAGGAGTCTGTAATACACGAATTAAGCTATAGTGAAGAAGAAGAGACAAAGCAATTCTGAAAGTCTTTCTCAAGTATTTGAGCAACTCAGAGCCCAATATGGCTGGGAAGCCAAATGGCTGGAAGCTGAATTGCGTCAGAAGTGGGATGCTTATTTGGGGAATGAATTGGCCCTAGCCACCACCAAATTAAATCTGAAAGACGAGGTCTTGTATGCCTTTATAAACGGATCAGTGCCGAGAAGCGAAATATTTAATCGCCGCTCGGCACTGAAAGAGTATTTAAATGCTGAGTTGCCCTCAGCGAATATTCGAGATATTCGGTTGATCTAGAATTGCGCGCGTCCTCCGAAAAAGAAAGAACCTTCAATCATAGCGTTCTCATCCGAATCAGATCCGTGAACCGCATTCGCCTCAATAGACTCAGCAAAGTCTGCACGTATTGTGCCTGCATCGGCTTTCTTAGGATCGGTTGCACCTATTAGCTTGCGGAAATCCTCCACTGCATTGTCTTTTTCTAAAATGGCTGCTACTATAGGACCAGAGGTCATAAAGCTTACCAAATCTTTGAAAAACGGACGCTCGCTGTGTACAGCATAAAACTGAGATGCATCTGCCAAACTTAATCGCGTAAGCTCTAAGCTCACGATTCTAAATCCTGCCTTGTTCATTCTGTCTAAAATTGCTCCGATATGTCCGTTTTGTACGGCATCGGGCTTAATCATTGTAAAAGTGCGATTACTAGCCATGGTGTTGTTGTTTTCGGGCGCGAAAGTAAGCATACTATATAAAACGAGCCAGCTTAATTTGTTGGCTTGACGTACTTTCGCTCAATGCATGAGTCATTCCAAAATATTCAAGATTTTTTTAAGTCACCAAAGCAGATTCTTATTACCACCCATACCAATCCAGATGGAGATGCCATAGGATCTACAGTTGGACTGGCTTGCGCTCTTCGCCAACAAGGTCATACGGTTTCTATTGTGCTGCCCAATGCGGCGCCTTCTTTCTTGAAAACTTTTCTTGAAGAGGAAAATTGGTTTATCGCCGAAGGCAATGAGGCTCGATTAAGAGAAGAAATCCAACATTGCGATCTCATTGCTACTTTAGATTATAACCATCCTTCTCGGGCAGGTGAAATCATAGAAAATGCACTTTCACAAATTGTAAGTCCATGTTTTGTTTGGATGGTAGACCACCACATAGAGCCATCCAACTACGCTAAATGGACATTCTCAGACACCAAGAAATCGTCTACCTGCGAGATGATTTGGGATATTTTAAAGGAACTCAATTGGGAGTCGTTTCTCAGTCCGTTGGCTGCCAATGCACTCTATACTGGCATCATGACAGATACCGGTTCTTTTCGTTTTCCTTCTACCTCTTCCGCTACCCATCGCGCAGTGGCGGGATTAATCGATTCAGGCGCGGAGCCCTCAAAGGTGCACGAAGGTATATTCGATCAAAACCGCTTGGAAAGGCTTCGCTTACTAAGCTCAAGCTTGGCAAATCTGAAGGTATTGAAGTCTGGAAACGCAGTGGCCTTCTATCTCAGTGCAGAAGAGCAAAAAAAGATAGGACTGGAAAAAGGAGATACCGAAGGCTTTGTGAACTACGGATTAAGTGTGGAAGGTATTTCCCTTTCCGCTTTCT